>JBDNIH010000122.1:0-8034 GCA_041688385.1 Bacteroidia bacterium | reverse complement strand
CAGCGGCAGGTTATGCATCTCAAATTCAAGTAGGCCGCCGTTCAGCAGCTGGGCGTGGCTGATTTCAAAAGTAGTCAACCGCTGACCATTCAGTTTTATGCTGTTCACGTAACAATTTTTGCGGCTTTGATTTTTAGCTACAATACGTAGGTTTTTCCCATTAGGTAAAGTCAATTCGGCCGACTTAACAAGCGGACTGCCCAAAACATACATGGCTGAGCCTGGCGCCACAGGGTAAAAGCCCAGCGCACTGAATAAATACCACGCACTCATCTGACCACAATCGTCGTTACCTCCCAAACCACCGGGCAAGGGCCTGTACATACTATCCATAATTTGGCGTACCAAAAACTGCGTTCGGTGGGCGGCATTGGCATAGGGGTAGAGGTAGGCCACATGGTGCGAAGGCTCGTTGCCATGCACATAATTGCCTATGATTCCGTCCCGACTGATATCCTCGGTACCTGCAAAATAGTGGTCGGGTAAAGACATGCTGAAAAGGGAGTCAAGGTGGCGCACGAAACTTTGTTTACCACCCATCAATTGTATCAGGCTGTCGGGCTGGTGGGGGACGTACAAGCTGTAATTCCACGCATTGCCTTCGATAAAGCCTTGCCCGTGGGTACTGAGCATGTCAAAATCGGCACGGAATCGACCATCACTCAAGCGAGGCCGCATATAGCCGATGCTGGGGTCCCAAACATTGTTGTAGTAAGAAGCACGCCGACTGAACTCCGCATAAATTTCCATGTCTCCAATTTTTTTTGCGAGTTGAGCAATACACCAATCGTTGTAAGCATATTCAAGGGTTTTACTCACCGAGCTCCCGTTTTTGTCTTCGGGCACATAACCTAGGTCGATATAATACCCCAAACCATCATAACTCCGTTGTCGGGCGGTTTGAACGCAGGCTTCGAGTGCTGCGCGCTGGTCAAAACCGGCCACCCCTTTAATAGCAGCATCGGCAATCACCGAAACGCTGTGGTAACCTATCATGCACCAGTTTTCGTTGGCGTGATGCGCCCACACCGGCAACATGCCATGCACACTTTGACGGTAATGTGCAAGCATACTTTGTATCATATCGGCATTTCGTTGGGGCTGCATGAGGTTAAACCAAGGATGTAAAGCCCTGTAGGTGTCCCAAAGTGAAAAGGTGGTGTAGTTGTTATATCCTTTGGCTTGATGCGTATTTTGGTCGATACCCTTGTAGCTTCCGTCCACATCTTGGTATAGGGTGGGGGCGAGATAGGCGTGGTAAAGGGCGGTATAAAAATTCGTTTTGTCGGCTGCCGTAAGCATGTCGACCTGGATTTTGCCCAGTTCCTCTTGCCAGCGTTGTTTGCCGGCGGACCACAGTTGATCGAAATTCCAATGTGGTACTTCAGCATACAGGTTTGCTAGCGCACCAGCTGTACTTACAGGCGATAGGGCCACTTTAAACTGTAGCTGTTCACCAGCTTGCACGTCAAAATCAAACCAAGCACGGACTTGAGCGCCGGCCATCTCCGGGAAATTGTGGTATTGATCAAATTTACCCCAAAAGCCTTTGTAGACTTCTTTCGGCGCAAAATTTTGGTAGCCATAACTTTTTACGGGCTTGGAAAAGGCGATGGCAAAATATTGGGTGCGGGTACGTGCCCAGCCGTTGGTTTGTCGGTAGCCGGTAAGCAGGCTGTCGTTTTCGAGTCGGAGAAAGGTCCAGACGCTTTTATTTTCATATGGATAAATGCCATGGATAAGGTCGAGTACGAGATGTGCTGGCCCAGCTTCTTCAAAAGTATAACGATGCATACCCACCCGGTCCGAGGTGGTTAATTCAGCCCGGATGTGGTGATCGTCGAGTATAACACTGTAGTAATTGGGGGAAGCAGTTTCATTTTCGTGGCGATAAGCGGAACGATAGCCGTTCTGTGGGGCATCGGCGGTGCCTGGATTAAGTTGGAGCTTGCCCTGGGTGGGCATCAGCAAAATATCGCCTAAATCGCTGTGACCCGTGCCGCTAAAGTGGGTATGACTAAAACCAACGAGGGTTGGGTCGTTGTGCTGATAACCCGCACAGTAGCGGTAAACCGCTTGGTTGTATTTGCCATTTACAGCATAGGGGAGGGTATCGGTATCGGGACTAAGCTGCACCATACCGAAGGGCAGCGTTGCACCAGGATAGGTGTGCCCCATGCGTGCTGTTCCTATAAATGGATTGACATATTGCGTTACCTCTTTTTGTTGTGCCGAAAGGGTAAAAGCCAGCAGAAGTAGGGCAGAAAGCAATAAATTTTTCATTGGTAACACATTAGCGTCCGTAAGATAAAACGCACCGGTGATACCCGCTCCTAAATGAGTAGATTCGTGTGTTTGAATAATATGAAACAGGTCTTGCGGATTTTTTTCGGTGGTCTTTTATCGCTACTGCTTTTGGCGGTACTCGCAGGCTATTTTTTCCGAGATCAGTTGCAAAAACTGGTCTTAAACCGACTCTTAGCCAAGGTGGAAGCCACTTTTGGGCAATATTATCAATTGGAATATAAATCCTTGGAAACTACATTGGATTTTAGCCACTTTTCATTGCGATTAATCAAGCCTGTTTTTACTACAGATACATTGCAACGTGCTTATTTTAAACGGTATCCTCCGGTGTATTTTAAAGCCGATAGTTTGCTGGTCACTGGCTTAAAACTGCGCAGTCTTTTTTTAGGCAAAGATATTCAGTTGCACGAAATCGTTTTAGCCAACCCCAAGTTGCTTTTGCTGAGTCGCGATAGCAGCCGGTATGACAGCAGCGGGCGTGTGCCTCAAAAAAAACGTAAACTTATAAATAGCATTCGGCTGGGCAGTTTACGGATAGCAGATGGCGATATAAGCTTGTTGAACGCAAGCCAACTCAGCGATACAGTTTATTATGGAGAAGAAATAGATTTTAAATTATCCGATGCCTATCTACCGCTTCAAAACACAGGAAACATAATTCGGAATATGCGCGTGGCGCAGCTGGTTTTTGCCATGGATAAGGTGATAATTCAGCCTATTAACAGTACCTACAGCTTTGAAATGCAACGGCTGCAGTTCGACTTGGCTGGCGACTCTATTCATGGTAAAGACTTAAAACTACTACCAGAACGCGCATTGTACAGCCTCAGCAAACAAGCCGAGTATCAAAAAACCTTCGCCAAAATTGCCTTAGGGGATATTGCACTCCATGGACTTGACTATAAAAAGCTCGATCAGAATACGGTTAATGTGCGTAAAGTCGTCTTGCAAAACGCCCGCTTTTTCCTTTTACGCAATAAGAATATTCAGGCCGATCCCAACCTATTAAAAAAATCATTCCGCCAAGGGCTGGCAGCCTTGCCCATGCAGCTGAATATCGACAGTATGCTACTCGCCGATATGCAGATGGAGTTTCAGCTTTACGCCTTGGGCAAGCAAGAGCCCGCCATAATCCGACTCACCAAGGCGAATGGTTTTATAACGAATCTGCACAATACAAAGGATAGCAGTCGGCTCATCCAGCTTCAGCTCAAATCCAACATTATGGCGCACGGTAAGCTCGATTTTGAAGCTACATTCACCCCAGGAAATGTAGCGCACAGTTTTAAAGGGCATATATATACAATGCCATTTAGCGATTGGAACCAGGTTATCGGTCAAATGGCACCCGTTAAAATTGAAGCTGGCACCATCGATGGCATTCAGTTTTGGGGCAAAGCAGGCGATATGGAGAGCCGAGGCACGATGATTTTCAGCTACCATGATCTTAAAGCAAGTGTTTGGAAAACGGATGCGTCGGGTCAAACAAAAAAGGCCTTACTGCTGAGTGGTGCCGCCAATTTGATATTACGCCAAAATAATCCTGAACACGAAAAGGATAAACCAGAAAGTAAGCCTTTTTATTTTAGACGTGAACCTTGGCAGGGACCGGTTATGCTTTGGGTAGGTGGTTTGCTGGATGGAATAGAAACGACCTTAATATCTGAAAAAAATAAAAGTCGGTTGGAGGATGCCCAAAAGAAGCGGCATAAAAAGTGAACCTATTTAGGCTGAATCACCCGCCGTTTTTTACCACGATATACCGGTTTATTTTTTGCGCAACTGAAAAATATCCTGCCGTCTGTCTTTCAAATTACGAACGCTGCCAAATTCGTTTAGCTCGCGAAGCAGGTCGATGTCAACATCAGCAAGGAGTATCATTTCGGTATTGGGTGTGGCCTCCGCCCGTATGCCGTAGGTTGGAAAGGAGAAGTCGCAAGGTGTGAACACCATCGATTGGGCATACTGAATATCCATGTTGTGAACACGTGGTAAATTACCTACGCTGCCAGCAATAACTACATAACATTCGTTTTCGATCGCCCTAGCTTGGGCACAGGCGCGCACGCGAGAGTAGCCGTTCTGGGTGTCGGTAAGAAAGGGCACAAAGAGGATGTCCATGCCTTCGTCGGCGAGTAGACGGCTGAGCTCTGGGAATTCCACATCGTAACAGATTAATATGCCGATTTTGCCACAGTCGGTTTCGTAAGTCTGCAATGTATTGCCACCTACCATACCCCAAACCCTGGCTTCATCAGGGGTGATATGCAGTTTTTCAAAGCGCTCAACGCTGCCATCGCGTCGGCAGAGGTAACCTACATTGTAAAGTTTGCCATCAACCACTTCAGGCATGCTGCCGGTGATGATATTGATGTTATAGGAAATAGATAATTCCGAAAATTTCAGCATGACATCTTCGGTAAACTTCGCCAGTTCTCGAATGGCATCAGATTCCGAAAGGTGGTTGTAATCGGCCATCAATGGCGCATTAAAAAACTCAGGGAAAAGCGCAAAATCAGCCCTGTAACCCGAAACAGCATCTACAAAATATTCGGCCTGCTGCATGAGGTCCTCAAAACTGTTGTAGGCACGCATCTGCCATTGAATTAAACCGAGCCGAACAACTTTTTTAATGGTTTTGGGCTTACTGCTCTGACTTTCATAATAGATGTTGTTCCACTCCAGCAAGACGGCAAATTCATTCGAATCTTTGTCGCCTTCTAAATATCCTTTTAAAACGCGGGTAGGGTGAAAATCGTTAGAAATCTGAAAACTGAGCACGGGATCATGGATTTCTTTGCGTTTTACCTTTTCGATATAAGCTTTGGCACTGTGCGTGGCCGCATGCGCATGAAAATTGGGGATACGGCCACCAAAAACGATACGTTCGAGGTTCAGTTTCTCACAAAGTTCTTTGCGGTAGTCGTACAGTCGGCGCGCCAAACGCATGCCCCTAAACTCGGGTTTAATAAAGATATCGATGCCGTATAAAACGTTTCCCTCAGGAGTATGGGTGTTAAAACTGTAATTACCTGTAATTTCTTTGTAGGTGTGGTTATCCGCAAATTTGTTGTAATCCACAATGATGGATAGGGCACAGCCCGCAATCTGACCGTTAATTTTAATGACAACCTGTCCTTCCCGGAATTTATCGATTAAGGATTTGAGTTGATTTTTTTTCCAGTAGCTGTCTGGCATGGTATGGTAAGAGGATACCATAGCCTTTTTTAACTCTTCGTAATCTTCGATCGTTAAATAACTCAGCTCAATATTTTCAATATCTTCTATTTTCATGGTCATGCCCAACATTCAGCCGTAATTCATTCTAAAACCGAATAGGCTCAATGTAATAAAAAAAGGTCAAAAAGCCAAGGCAATAGCCGGTTACAACCTTGTGTTAATAATTGCCGGACACCGAATGTGGAATAGTTTATTATGCTTATCCGCAAGATGGAAAGTTACCCGTTAAAATTCTTTTTTGAACGCATTGACTACTCAAATACTTGTTTGCGTTTCAGCTCATCTCGACTCAAATCTTCGGCTGCGCGCACACTTGGCTCGGTGCCCGATGGCCGAGGGAGAACTGGGTTCCGACTGGCTCAACCGTAAATAGCGTTTTCTCTAAAGAACGGCTTGGCCTACTTTAATCTTGTTTCGCTTGTAAACTAGCGGATAAGCATATGGTTTATTTATAAAAAATGAGCGGTGGTTTAATCAGCGTAAATACTGCTCAAACAACTCGAAAATTCGACGGTACTCGTCTTGCCAACTGCTGTTTTCGACAAAAGCATGGTCTTCCACGGGGTAAATAGCCAAATCCCAATTGGTCTTGCCTGCTTCAATAAAACGCTGACTCATACGCACCACATCTTGGTAGTGTACATTTACATCTACCATACCGTGGAGCATTAATAGCTGCCCTTGTAAATTATTGGCGTAATAAATAGGTGAGCTGCGGCGGTAGGCCATACTATCCTCAGTGGGTGTATTGAGGATGTTGCTGGTATAGCCGTGATTGTAGTGTGCCCAGTCTGTAACACTGCGCAAGGCGGCGCCTGCTGCAAATACACCGGGTTGGGTTGTTAGGGCCATGAGGGTAATAAATCCACCATACGACCCGCCGTAGATGCCGATGCGTTTTGCGTCTACACCTTTTTGCATGCTCAGATAGTTTGCGCCTGCTATCTGATCGGCGAGATCTGCGCCGCCCATATGCCGGTAAATGGCCGTACGCCAATCCCGACCATAACCGGCACTGCCACGGTAGTCGATGTCGAGCACGGTATAGCCTTGATCAGCCAAGAAGTTATGAAACATAAATTCCCGGTAGTATTGACTCCAGCCGTAGTGTACATTTTGGAGGTAGCCAGCGCCATGCACAAAAATGACGGCAGCTCCATTTTTTTTGTCTGCGGCAGGTTCATAGATGCGTGCCGGGACCTGCGCACCATCTTTTGCTGGTATAAAAACAATGGCCGGATCGCGCCAAGCATAGGCCTCAAAGGCTGGCGTGGTACTTCGGGTAATGGTTTGTGCTACTGCCCCTGCTGTATTGGCTTGCCAAAATAATTCAGTGGGTTGGTTGCTGTAACTGTATAAAAAGGCCATATTCTTTTCATCCGGCGATAAAATCACTTCATGACGGCCTTTGCGTTGGCTGAGTTTTGTCCAGCTGGCGGTTTTGCTATCGATGCGGTAAAAATGGATTTCGAAGGGGCCTTCTTTGTTGGCATGTACATAAAACGACCGCTTGTCGTTCGAAAGTTTGGCTTGGAGCACTTCAAATTTCCCGTCGGTGAGCTGCCGTGTTTTTCGACTGGGGAGGTGGTGTAGGTAAAGATGAGAATAGCCTGTTTTTTCGCTCTGGAACCAAAGCGTCTCGTCGTCGGCTAAAAAAGCAATAGCACCGGCTTGTATACCCGGGCCACCAATCCAAGCACTGTCGCTTTGGTGGTCGATGAGCTGTAATTGACCGCTCGTGGGATCGAGCAGTACCAACCAACGGTCTTTATTATCGACTGCGCGGATGTTCAACACGGCATATTTGCCATTCTGACTAAAAACAGGCGCACTGAATTGTACCGGCCGTGCTTTTTCGAAAGTATCTACCCAGGCTTTGCCGTCCGGCAGATAGTCGCGTAGAAAAGCCGGTTTACGCCTAATGCTGGGCAGTTGGTCGGTTTTTATTGCAAAGGCAGTATCTGCGGCGATGTTATAGACCCAATAGCTCGCAATCACCTCTGGACCGCCAACTTTGGGGCGACCTTTCAAATCGGTGGTATACCCATCGGTGGTAACATAGTTGGGAACATCGGTCGATAGGTTGTCGGCAGGAGGCGAAAGTCGGTAGTGGATAGTTTGCCTGTCCGGAGATATGCTGATTGTACTAATGCGGTTTTTGCCCAGGTAAATGGCTTTTGGGCGCTTAACCTCCAATAATTTATCCAGGGCTTTGCTGCTGTCGGCTGTGGTCCTGCGCTGACGGAGCACCTCAAATTCTCCCAGTTGATCGGCCTCAAGCCAGCGTTGTTGATCGGTTTTTTTCGCTTCTTCCGGTTTGTTCCCAGGGATAAACTGACTAAGCTGCCGCAGACTGCCTGTGCGCAATTCCCAAGAATACATATTGTCATCAACTTCAAACAGGATATACTGACCATCGGAGCTAAAAAGCGGGTTGGTTTCCCGTGCCAACGTATTGGTGATCTGAATGGTTTTGGCGTTTTGTTG
>JBDNIH010000121.1:0-5294 GCA_041688385.1 Bacteroidia bacterium | reverse complement strand
TGCTCCTGATGCGTAGCCACCCATCAACCATATTTTACCTTGAAATTCTACCACACCCATCAAATTACGTGGACTCCAAATGGCGTTCGGCTTTTGAATCCAATGCATGCCGTCAACAGAGTTCCAAACTTCATTTGATCTGTCTGGTGTAAATCCACCAAACATCCACAAGGAGTCCCTAAACAATAGCTCACCTCCCGAGTCGCGGGGTGAAAAACCTGCCTGAGATTGAATCCTCGTTAGGGTAAAAACTTCAACCAATCCAGGAATAACTGGAGCTACAGTATCTTTCCTACAACCAATAAGCAAGGCTATAAAGAGGAAAAATGTTATGCTATTTTTCATTCAGGACATTTATTAAATCGGCCTCATCAGGGAAATTAACCAATACTCCCATTCCTTTTTGCTGATATACTACCATACTCCCCAACGCAACTGCAGAGGCATGACCTTGTTTCACAACTTCTCCAATATGTTGAATATTACCAGCACCACCATGCGCAATTACTGGAATGCTTACGGCTTCGGTAACTCTATTAATCAAATTCACATCAAATCCTGACCAAGTACCTTCCTTGTCTATGGAAGTAAGTAGTAACTCACCGGCACCAAGCTGCTCTAATTCAACCACCCATTCAATCAGATTTTTTTTTTGCCTTCTTTTTCCCGAATGAGAAAAAACTTCATAGTTACCCCAAATATTTTTTTTTACATCCACCGAAACAACCACGGCCTGGTTACCGTAATGTTCTGCGACACGCGTTATAAATTGAGGTTGTTCGTAACAAACTGAATTCAAAACCACCTTTTCAAATCCAATACTAAAAATGTTCTTTACGATTTGAAAATTATTTAAACCGCCGCCATACCCCAATGGCATGAAACATTCATTGGCAATTTCGGCTAACAACCTAAGATTAGGGCTCCGTTGATTATTGGTGGCCGCGATATCCAAAAATACGAGCTCATCTACTTCCAATTCATTGAATATGCGAACCGTGTTTATTGGATCACCTATATAGCTGGCATTTTTGAACTTAGTTGTTTTAACCAGTGCATCATTTAATAACAATAATGAAGGAATTACCCTTGCTCTTAACATAAGTATATCAGCAAATAAAGGATAATGTTGGAGATATCATTTAGAAACAGGGAAACAGTACTTCATGTAAAAAGAACGTGGCACCAAGTTGGCATTCATTAATATGAAAAAGAACGGGCGTAATCTTTCAAATCGTTTTTTATAGGTGGGGAATTCTGTCCAGTAGTGCGGTTTTTCGGACATGATACGTTCATATTCCTCATCCGTTAAGCCCAGCCGCTTTTTAAAATAGTTTAGTAAGTCCCGTTCTATAAAAGGCGGTTTTTCATAATATTCAACCAATGCTTCCTCCCGACTTAACGTTCCTGTTCTTACACTGGCAGCTAAACTGTTATTTCTGTAATCCACATGGAATTTCTGGGGACAATAAATACTATGGAAAAAACTGGTCATTCTATTCTCCAGATGGTGCCCACCATAATACTGCCAGCCGAATTCCTTTTCTAGAAATTTCTTGGCGTCATCTTTTGTATAGCTGATATACCAGAGGGGACGAATTTTTTGGATACGATAGAGAGTTGTCCATTTCAGGAACTTCCAAAAAGTCATCAAAGGATAGGTCTTCATCTTCATAGTACCATATTTCTTATGAATGGCTTGAATATATCTACCATCAAAATAATTCTTACCTAAGGGGGTGATACCTTCGGCTAAAAATGAGTGGCCTTCGAGTACGTATTTTACTTTAAATTTTGCTGCAGCACGATACAAAGTTTCGGACAAAGCCAAATCCGTTGAGGCTTCAATTTCAGGAACTCCTGCTTTGAAGAACGCCTTAAATATATCGTCTGCTTCCTTGTTGTCACAGACGTGGGTGTATAAGTCCACTTTTAGCTTTCCCAATACTTTACGAATGTTTTCAGTAGCGATCGACGTATTCCAAGTATTGTCGTAATGAACAGCCAGTGGCCTAAGTCCTTTTTGAATAGCCCAGTACACCATATAGGAAGAGTCTGTGCCCCCACTTACGCCAATAACACAATCGTACTTTTTACCTTTACCGTCTTTTTTGATGCCTATAATAATTTCATTAATCGTTGCTTCGCCCTCAGCTGTTCCGGTTTTATACTCCTGGGCCAACCCATCTATCATCTTACAATAATTACAAACGCCATCCTGATCAAAACTGATGGCTGCTACACTGTCATCGTAAATACACCTCGAACAGATTGTTCTCATATTATAAAGTCCTATTTTTTAAACCTTGCAGAATGGCAGGCTTCTTCTTGATGAAAAAATTCAACCTTCAAACCATTATCGTCGCCGAGTTTCAGAAATTCCTCTTTCGAATACCGTTTGGCATTACTTGGGGCATACCAATCAAAATTGGTGCTTTTGCTTAAATCAAAACCCCACTCATCCTTCCAGAAGCATTTAATGAAATTCCAATAAATGAATCTTTGGATATCATATTCACCTCCTTTGATCCCTAATAATGGGATATCAGGTGATTCAAATTTCACATTCAGGGCCGATAATCTTTTGCCTAATTCAGTTATCTGTTCTGAAAATTTCCACATCTCTTCGCTGGAAATATTGTGTGTAGCTTTTCTAAAATAATCATCTACCAGTTCACGGGGAAGTGCCTTTTTTGAATAAACATAACATGCAAATTCACCCGTTTGACTCGTTATGTCAGCAAGATGTTTAAAAGTATATTCAGGATTCTCCGTATGCATAATTACCTGATCACATACCGTAAAATCTACAACTCCGCTTTTTATACCCGTATCGGCAATATCACTTTGTAAAAAATATAAATTCTTTAGGTGTTTGTAATTTTTCGTTGCTACTACTATTGATTCCGATATGTCAACGCCTATTACAGTTGCATGAGGAGCTAATTCCGCAAACCATGCAGTTTTATAACCCAAGCCACAACCTGCGTCCAAAATAACGTGTTTATCCTTTAAAAAGTTAGTCAGTGCAGTAATTGATTCAAAACCGTATAAACTCAAAAACCACTCAAATTGAAATTTATACAATTCATCAATTTTTTCGTATTCATCTGCAACTATCCATTTCTCACTAAAAATATCTTTAGTTTGTAATTGATTAGTGTCTGTGGTCTCAGAAGCTTGCCCATTAACAAGACTTATTAAATTATGACCTACAAGTATTTCTTTCGCAAACAATTTTTTCAGTTCCATAACATCTATGTATTTTTAATGATAGTAGCATCCCACAAAATAACTTTTTTGCCATTTATAATAGTCCAGGCCCCCGGATAAGGCTTCGTTTGTGCTCTAATAAAATTTCGAATCTTTTCTATTGGCCAATTCCAGTCTATTTCACCGTCGCTGGGACTTCGTTGAGGATAAACTTTAATTTTAGATTTATCTTGAGCTCTTACTTCTATTTGATTAATATCCTTACCAAAAATATCATTAAGTAATTCAATAGAAGTATTTGTAGCTTTTTCATAAACTTCCTTAATTGTATCATGGTGCTCAATGGGGAATTCAGCTTGAGCTATAATATCGCCATCGTCAACTCCATCTGACAGTTGGAATAGTGTAACACCTGTTCTTTTCTCTCCTTCAATCATTGCCCAAACCAGCGGTGCGCCGCCGGCATAATTAGGTAAAAGTGAAGCATGAATACCCCAAGCACCATAGATAGCGAATTCCCTGATTTTTTTAGGCACCATAAAATACCAGCCCATAACCAATATTACGTCCGGATTAATTTCCTTCAATATACTACCATAGTCCGTAATGCGCTTTCCCTTTTCAGAGTCTACCCAATAAAATGGAATATTCAAATCACGAGCATAACTTGATAAATCTGCAAAATTCGTATTCCTAACCTTTTCTTTACTATAAGAGATTGAAAATTCAGCTGGAATAGAAAATACTGCTGATATAGAAACTTTTTTAAGCTTTAATAATTCTTTGAGAATTATTTCGCTAAAAACAGTACAGCCAAAAAAAACTGCCTTCATGCTATCTTTTCATTATTCAAATAAATCCTGCACCACCATTCAAAATTCATAAAACTCCAGATTAATAATCGGTGATTAACATGGTCGTTGATATGTTCATTGACAATTTTTTTAATATAATCTGGATTTATAAAATCGGATGAAACCGTTTTTTTATCTAAAAGCAACTCTTTGATGTAGGCGGCATTTTCGCCCCGGTACCAGCTTTCATCTGGTGCGGAAAATCCTTGTTTTTTACGATTGATGATTTTTTCCGGCATAAAGCTCATCATGGCTTTACGTAGTACGTTTTTGCCATCATCGTACTCTGTGTATTTTTTCAGCTTATCGCCAAATTCATTTTCATCGATTCTGATCATTTTCTCCAGATTACCGAGTTTATAGGCTACAGGTATCTTTTGGGCAAAATTGACCAATTCATTATCCAAAAAAGGAAAACGTTCTTCTAAACCATTGGCCATGGAGAGCTTATCGCCCACCAATAGTAAGCCGGGCAAAAATGTTTTAGCCTCAAAATAGAGCGAATTATTGATATGGTCCTCCGGTTTGTCGTATTGCAGCTTATCATTGAAGGTAAATACTCTTTCGAAGATTTTTCGCGGCTCATTAAAATCAACTTGATTACGAACCAACGGTGTAAATAATTCTTCCCTTTGGTTATCTGGTACAAGGCGTTGCCAGAAATCAAAATATTGGTCAAAAAACTCTCCCTGACTTACTGATTTAAAAATTCGATAATACCGCCACGGATAACCTCCGAACAATTCATCTCCTCCTGTTCCCTGCAAACAAACTTTTACGAATTTTGAAGCAAGTCTAGAAATATAATAGTTGGGATAAGACATGCCCACGCGTAAATCTTCGAGATGGTAAACCACCCGTGGAAGCGACCAACGGATATCGCCAGCATTTAAAACCTGCTCATAGTGTTCGGTTTTGAAGTGATTCGCCATCAACTCTGCATCGCGGCGTTCGTCATAATTAGCTTCAACACCTGTTACTTCGCTCATATCGAAACCGCAGGTAAATGTGGCCAATCGGCTCACGTGTTTCGAGGCTTGGGCTGTAATTGAACCAGAATCCAAACCGCCAGATAAATAACTACCCACAGGCACATCCGAAATCATCTGACGTGCTACCGCCCTTTTAAAGAGTCTTTCTGTTTCGGCTCGCGCCTCTTCAAAACTCATTTTCTCATCGGGCTGGGTAAAGTCATAATCCCACCAAGACCGGTGAACCACCCCACTA
>JBDNIH010000016.1:0-44251 GCA_041688385.1 Bacteroidia bacterium | reverse complement strand
TCCGCGCAAGGGACCTTCCGCTACTACAGAAATATCACCTGGAACACCAGAAATTTCCCAGCTTTCTCCGCAATTGGGCAGCGCACCAAAATCTTTGCCGAGTACTGTCTTGATTTTATCGCCTCCCCAGAGTTTTTCTTTAAAAATAGGCTCAAAACGAAGTAGATGAAGGGGTGTAGTACTCATGACACTTTCATTTGTTTCCAGGCGTTGATCAATCCGTTTGTAGAACTGTCGTGACTTTGTATTGGTTCGTCGTGCTGTAATTCAGGTAAGATGGCATTGGCGAGCTGCTTGCCAAGCTCTACGCCCCATTGGTCGAAACTGTAGATATTCCACAATATGCCTTGTACGAAAATTTTGTGTTCATAAAGCGCGATAAGCATTCCCAAATGGAAGGGGTTCAACTCTCTAAGTAGTATGCTGTTCGTGGGCCGATTGCCTTCAAAAACTTTAAATGGAGCTAATTTATCAATTTTATCCCCAGATAAACCTAGTTTATTAAATTCATTTTTAACCTCTTCCAAGGTTTTGCCGTTCATGAGTGCTTCGGTTTGTGCGAAGAAGTTGGCCAGCAATTTATCATGATGGCCTGGTAGCGGATTATGACTGATGGCCGGCGCGATAAAATCGCAGGGGATTAAGTGTGTTCCCTGATGTATGAGCTGATAAAAGGCATGCTGACCGTTGGTTCCCGGCTCTCCCCAAATAATGGGACCTGTGGTATAATCAACGGTATGGCCGTTTCGATCTACAGATTTACCATTACTCTCCATATTCCCTTGCTGAAAATAGGCGGCAAAACGATGCATATACTGATCATATGGCAAAATAGCTTCAGAGGTCGCGCCCAGAAAATTGGTATTCCAAAGACCAATCAGTGCCAGTAAAATGGGTGCATTTTCGTGCATCGATGCACTTCTAAAGTGCTCATCCATGGCAAAAGCGCCGGATAGTAGTTCTTCGTAACGTACGTAGCCAATACCCAGCACAATAGACAAGCCAATCGCCGACCACAATGAATATCGACCACCTACCCAATCCCAAAAAGGAAACATATTGGCTGTATCAATTCCAAAGGCCTCTACTGCAGCTACATTGGTGCTCATGGCCACAAAATGCTGTGCCACTGCCCCTTCATTACCAGCGGCTTGCAGCAGCCATGTACGGGCACTGTGGGCATTGGTCATGGTTTCCTGGGTCGTAAAAGTTTTAGAGGCTATAAGAAATAACGTGGTGGCTGGATTACATTTTTTCAGGGTCTCTGCGATATGTGTGCCATCGATATTGGAAACGAAGTGGAGATTTAGCCGTGTTTTGTAGGCTTTTAACGCCTCAGTCACCATCACTGGTCCCAAATCACTTCCTCCAATGCCAATATTCACAACATCAGTGATGACTTCACCCCTATGGCCTTTCCATTCGCCTGAAATAACCAACTCGCTGAAGGTTTTCATTTGAGCCAGCACCGCCTGAACGTCAGGCATCACGTTCGTACCATCCACGAAAACAGCGCTATCGCTTCTATTGCGCAAAGCGGTATGCAGCACGGACCGGTTTTCAGTGACGTTAATGGCTTCACCTTTAAACAGGGCTGCGATTGCCTCGGGTAAACCACATTCGCGGGCGAGGTCGAAGAGCAGCAATAAAGTTTCTTGGGTGAGGCGGTTTTTGGAGTAATCGAGCAATAAATCGTGTTGTCGTAGACTAAAGCGCTCAAAACGCTTCAGATCGTCGGCAAAGAGCGTCTGCAGATGTAAGTGGCTGATTTCCTGCTGATGTTGCTTTAGCAGTTTCCACGCAATTGTTTTAGTGGGGTTGGAAGTAGGCAACATGCGCTGTAAATTGTAAAATGAACACGCAAAATAAGCAAACTGGCGCGGAAGGTGAACGTTTTGCCGAGAACTTCCTAAAGGATAAGGGTTGGGTAATTTTAGCCCGAAACTGGACCATCGGCCCTTGGGAGCTCGACCTCATTGCCTTAAAAGAAGATATTTTATCCTTTGTAGAAGTAAAAACCCTGACACAGCCTGGGGGATATTACCCCGAACGTCGCGCCAATAAGCAGAAATTCCGCAATATGGCCAAAGCTGGCGACCTCTACCTCAGCACCCATTCGCATAACGGACAGGTACGCTTTGACGTAATTGCTGTTACCCTACTTCCCCATCCACCAGAGATTATTCATTTTACAGATGTGTGGTTTCCGAATAATTTAGGGAGATAACTATTTACCCTTTCAGCAGGCAACTGAGCCCATACCCTACTATTTTATACTCATTTACCGGATAACAACCCGAAGCATCCTCTAGTTGATTAATAATTTCATACCGGTCGGTGACGGCTGCAAGTAGTTTTTCTTCGCTAAAAAAGCCAAAAGGATAACTGATACGACTGTCTTTAAAACCCCCGGGCAAGGACCCTTTACCATTCCAGCTCAACTTAGCATGATGCACAGTAAATATATCCTCCTGCCCCTGAATTAAACCTAATCGATTTAAAATAAGACATTTGGCATTTAGCTTTAATAGTTTGTCGAGGTAAAACCAAGGATCAGGAACAGCCTGCAAAGTTCCAGAAGTATGCACTAGATCAAAGCGGCCAGCAAACGTTTGTGCATCTTCAACCGAAGAGAAAAAGTGAAGTTCTCCATGTGAAAAGGACATGAGTTGCTCCCCTCTTTTGGCCATTTCTGTGGTTTCCACCACACACCAAACTAATTTAGTTTCTGGTTTAACTAAGGCGCGTATTTCAAAATAATGAAGACCGCAAGCCCCACCAAAATCTAAAATTTTGAGATCCTTTTTATTCGCATCTAACGCTATCTGGGTAAGCAACGGATGTAAAATGGCCAATTCCTGTATGCCAATTTTCCTCGCTCCGAGCTGCTGGATATACGTTTTTGTCTTTTGAAACACCACATCCACAATGGATTCGTTTTCATAACCATCTCGATTACAGTCCTTAAGTGCAGCGGCGTAGCTGCTGTATATTTTTCTAAAACGATGATTGTCCTTGTATTTCGGATGGATGAACGCTGGTAATAGGGCTTCAAATAAGGCCTTCATGGGAGTTCTGTTGGTTTTCAAATCCAAGAAAAAACATTCGCGTCACATTGCAGCCAATAGATTAAAATATAATTTTTACTACAAGCCTCGGATTCCTGGTTTTCTACAATTGGCATAGCTAATTTACAAGTGTTTTCGGCTATTTTTGCGCCCTATGAGACTGGAACATCTGGAAGACTTGAGGGCACGTGTGAAAGCCCTAAGGGGGTATCTTTGACGTCGATAGCAAAAAAGCAGCTATAGCCGACGTAGAACAACGTGCAGGCGCACCCGGTTTCTGGAACAACGCCGCCAAGGCCGAGCAAATTATGCGCTCTATTAAATTGCCTAAACAGTGGGTTGTTTCTTACGAGGAAGTTGTTGCAGCCGTGGGTGAACTGGAAGTATATTATGAGTTCAACCAAGCTGACGAACTGAGCGACGATGAACTTGATACCCAATACAAACGAACTGTGGTGGTCATTGAAGCACTCGAATTTAAAAATATGCTGCGCTCCGAAGAGGACCAGATGAGTGCCGTGCTTACCATCAACTCAGGCGCTGGTGGTACCGAAAGTCAGGATTGGGCATCTATGCTTATGCGCATGTACCTGATGTGGGGAGAAAAACAAGGCTTTACCATACGCGAACTCGAACTCACCGACGGTGAAGAAGCTGGCATCAAGTCGGTTTCGCTCGAATTTAACGGCGACTTCGCTTATGGCTACCTCAAAGGTGAAAGTGGTGTGCACCGTTTGGTGCGCATCTCTCCTTTCGACTCCAATGCTCGCCGCCATACCTCCTTTGCGTCGGTTTACGCCTATCCCCTCGTCGACGATAGTATCACCATCGAAATAAACCCAGCCGATATAGAAATACAAACCTCCCGTTCGGGTGGTGCTGGCGGTCAAAATGTGAATAAGGTGGAAACCAAGGTACAGTTGACGCATAAGCCTACCGGTATCGTTATCGTTTGTCAAGTAGAACGTTCGCAGGTTGGCAACAAGGATAGAGCCATGCAAATGCTGAAATCGCAGTTGTACGAGCTCGAAATCCGCAAACAGAACGAAGCCCGCGATGCCATTGAAAGCACCAAAAAGAAGATAGAATGGGGATCACAAATCCGTTCTTATGTGTTGCATCCGTATAAACTCATCAAAGACGTACGCACCGGCCACGAAACATCGAATGTGCAGGCGGTACTTGACGGTGAACTCGACGACTTCATTAAAGCTTATCTGATGGGTGCCAATGAAGGCACCACAGCGGATGTAATGGACGACCTGGATTGAGGGAAATTTGCGTTTTTTTTAACGCAGAGGAAATGTGTTTTTTGAGTTCCACAGCGGCTCTACGAAACTCTTTTAACTCCGTGTATGCTGCGTTAAAAACTCAAGTACACTCTATTATCTTGGAGCTATGATCCCAGCACTGCAACAACTCTTCGAAAACCAGCAAAACAAAGCGTTATCCCTCCGAAACAGCAGCTACCGTGAGCGTTTGCAGCATTTGCAAACGCTGAAAGTTGCGCTCTTGCAACACGAAGCAGAACTGATAACGGCTATGTACGCCGATTTCCATAAACCGGCAGCTGAAGTACGTACCACCGAATTGGCTTTGGTGTACAAGGAGCTGCAATGGACCAGCGCTCGATTGGCAAAGTGGATGAAACCTAAGCGTGTTTTTTCTCCCTTCCCCTACCTTTTGGGCCGTAGTGAGTTGTACCGCGAACCTAAAGGCCGTACGCTTATTATCAGCCCGTGGAATTTCCCGATTCAACTGGCCATAATTCCTTTGATTGGCGCCATAGCAGGTGGCAACACCGCCATACTTAAACCTTCGGAGCATACGCCCCATACCAGCGCAGTACTTGAAAAAATAGTCACCCAGGCTTTTCAAGCTGAACATATCACAGTTGTACAGGGCGATGCCGCTGTTTCAACAGCATTACTTAGTCTGGCTTTCGACCACATCTTTTTTACCGGTTCTTCCGCTGTGGGGAAATTGGTAATGCAGGCCGCAGCTAAAAATCTAAGTGAAATCACCCTCGAACTCGGCGGCAAATCGGCTGCGATTATCGAAGAATCGGCAGCGATGCAAGATGCTGCCGAAAAATTGGTCTGGGGCAAAACCTTAAATGCAGGTCAGAGTTGCGTGGCACCTGACTATGTGCTCATCAACGACCGCATGATTGGGCTTTTCACCGAAAAGCTGAAGGCAACTTATGCGCAAATGTTCCCGGAAACGGATTGGAAATCGACTATGTGTGGCATTGTCAGTTTGCAACATTTTAATCGGCTCAATACCTTGATTGCAGAAGCGGTTGCGCAAGGCGCCAAAATTGAGGTGGGCGGCAGAAGTGATGCAGAAACCCGTCACATTGAATTTACGGTACTCAGCGGAGCCACGCGCGACATGAAAATTATGCAAGAAGAGATATTTGGCCCTATTGTGCCCATTTTAGGTTTTCACCACCTAGAAGATGCCATACGTCAGGTGAATGCGTATGACAAACCCCTGGCGCTTTATCTTTTCACTAA
The DNA here is from genome assembly GCA_041688385.1 of Bacteroidia bacterium. Classification (GTDB taxonomy): domain Bacteria; phylum Bacteroidota; class Bacteroidia; order UBA7662; family UBA7662; genus UBA7662. The sequence continues at coordinate 38,664 of JBDNIH010000016.1, read as the reverse complement.
AAACAAATACGTCATTCAAAAAGTAAAACAAAACACCAGCTCTGGTGCCTTGACCATCAATGACTATCAGGTACATTTTACAAATCCCAATCTGCCTTTTGGTGGCGTCAATCAGAGTGGCATCGGTCAATATCACGGCAAATACAGTTTCGATACTTTTACCCACGAAAAAGCTGTTTTTCGTCAGACAGGCTGGATAAACGTCAACAAGCCTCTTTATCCTCCGATGGGTAGATTGGGGGAAATGGCCCTACGTTTACTCGAAAAAATGTTCAAAAGATGAGCGATATCAGTTGGGACGAGTTTGAAAAAGTAGACATTCGCACCGGCACCATCATTGCCGTTTCAGACTTTCCGGAAGCGCGTAAACCAGCCTACAAACTGAGCATCGATTTCGGTGAGTTGGGCATCAAAAAATCATCGGCACAAATCACTTCCCATTACCTTAAGGAAGAGTTGGTAGGCAAACAAGTAATAGCAGTTGTCAACTTCCCGTCCAAACAAATTGGACCGTTTTTATCTGAATGCCTGGTTTTAGGTGCAATTCAAGCCGACGGAAGTGTAATCTTGCTTCAAACGGAACAAGGGGTGATTAACGGCCTCCGTATTGCGTGAGATCAACAATTGCTATGCCCTACGGCAGCTGATTACCCGTATGCGGCATCAGCATCTCTCTCAACTTTGTAATTTCTTCGGCTTTCTCGGGTTTACCACTTTCGGTATAACTATGTATTAGGTTATTAAATACCCGTGTAATGATGTCAAAATTATTGCAGGGCTCGTAAAAACGGGGATGTGCTTCCATTTTGATGAGCTTCAGAAATTGATCGATTTCCTTACGTCCAAACACCATCCCCCGGTTAAAAGCATTGACATAAAAAAGAGGTTCTCTTTTAAAAGCTTCTAGCTTCATTGCTTCCTCCGAATCGTCGAGATAAGTGAGTATAAAGTGCTGCGGCAGGTTTACGCCATAAATAGGCACCTTTAAACGCTGCGCGATGATCATGTACAATAGGCACATCGATATCGGATTGCCCTTACGGCTTTCGAGCACCTTATTGATAAAACTGTTTTGCGGATCACTGTAGTTATCGGTATTGCCCGAATAACCGTGGATACGGAAAAAAATATGATTAAGTATCCGCACTTTCTCCAAGGCCGTGAGATAATAATTCATCTCCATCCATGCATCTATCCGAATGCTTTCGATCTGGTTACGGATTTTTGCTTCATCGAGATCTGGATATTGGTAACGCGCTACAATAATCATGGCATCGAGCAGGTCGCTACCGCCGCTCACAATCCACAACTGCAACATCTCCTTTACATGATCAAACTGTATACGGTGGATGATATTTTCAAGCCGTTCTTGTATGACTTGTTCGGGGTGGTCTTCCCAGGCGTGTTCAAGCCGAGGAATAATATCAGCACCATAACGTAACAGCTCATCGGTTACATGCATCACCACCTCATTGTCGGTATCGTCCAACAAAGAAATGAGGGCATCGATTTGACTTAGATCAGGTAGCAGTGCAGACATATGCGTTATGAAGTGCAATAACGCAGAAATCGTTCACTAACTATCCACAACTTATCCCTTTTTTCGAGCCTTAAATCCACCTTTACGTGCAGGTTTTGGCTCGGGGGCAGTTTCAATGATATGAAGCACTTCATCGAGGGTCAACGTTTTGGCCTCCGTGCCTTTCGGGATTTTATAGTTTACCTTGTCTTTAGCGATATATGGGCCGTACATACCATTCAACACCTGAATACCTGCATCTGGGAAATCAGCAATAAGGCGATTGGCGTCTTTTTCGCGTTTTTCGTGAATCAACACAATGGCTTCCGCTTCAGTGATGGTCATGGGATCCATATCCTTTTTCAGACTCACAAACTTGCCGTCGTGTTTTACGTACGGTCCAAATCTACCCACGCCTATACTTAGCGTTTTGTCTTCGTATTCACCTAACGTCCGAGGAAGTTTAAACAATTCAAGCGCATCCGCTAAACTCACGCCTTCGAGATGCATTCCAGACCTCAAATTGGCATATATAGGCTTGGCTTCTGCATCGGCCAGGTCCATTTTTACAGCAACCGGACCAAATTTAGCCATGCGCACGCTGATTTGAAAGCCGGTGGTGGGGTCCTCTCCTAAAATTCTTTCTCCTGTAGCCCGTTCACTGTTTTCTATGGTCGATTCTACATTCTCATGGAAGGGCTTGTAAAACTTATCAATCATTTTTGTCCAATCGAGCTCTCCACTAGCAATTAAATCAAACTCCTCCTCTACTTTGGCTGTGAACTGGAAGTCCATCACCTTAGGGAAATTCTCCAGGAGAAAATCATTGACGAGCATGCCGATATCTGTTGGCACCATTTTACCTTTATCGGCACCCGTGACTTCCGTTTTTACTTCGCGGCTGATTTGCTCGGCTTTCAACTGTAGTACCACATATTCTCGTACCGTACCCTCCAGCTCCGAACGCTCCGCATAGCCTCGTTTTTGGATGGTAGAGATGGTTGGAGCATAGGTAGATGGCCGGCCGATGCCGAGTTCCTCGAGTTTTTTAACCAGACTGGCCTCGGTATACCTGCTAGGCGGGCGACTGTAACGTTCCGTAGCTGTTGCGTTTTCGAAGCCCAAAGGCTGGCCTTGTACTACGGCGGGCAACAAATTACCTTGTTCTTCTTCTGGCTCATCATCATCTGATTCTAGATAGACTTTCAAAAAACCATCAAACAAAATCACTTCACCTTCTGCAACAAAAAGCGGTTTCAAACCACCAATAGCTATTTTGAGTGTAGTCTTTTCAATTTCGGCTTCCGCCATCTGTGAGGCAATCGCACGTTTCCAGATGAGCTCATACAAGGATTGCTGATCGCGATCCCCTTCTATACGATGTACGTTAAAATAGGTCGGGCGTATGGCTTCATGCGCTTCTTGCGCCGAAGCAGTTTTGGTCTTGAACTGTCGCGTTTTAGCGTAGCGGTCGCCATAAGCGCTTTCCACCTCGTTTTTTGCCGCACCTAGCGCCAACTGACTTAAATTCACGCTATCGGTACGCATATAGGTAATGCGCCCGCTTTCATAGAGATCTTGAGCCACTTTCATGGTCTTACTTACCGAAAACCGCAGTTTACGCGAAGCTTCCTGTTGTAAAGTAGAAGTGGTAAAAGGTGGTGCAGGAGATTTTTTCAGTGGCTTCTTTTCTAGGCTCGCTACCTGAAAATCCCGTCCTTTTAATTGTTCCAGAAACGCTTGTGCTTCCTTTTCCGTTTTAAATCGTTCGTTCAGTTCGGCTTTCACCTGTTGCTTTTTGCCAGCAACATCGGCCATAAAAATCGCATTGATGCGGAAAGCACTTTCCGTATTAAAGCCCATTACCTCCCGTTCACGCTCAACCACCAGGCGAACAGCTACAGATTGCACACGACCAGCAGATAAGCTTGGCTTGACCTTACGCCAAAGTACTGGACTGATTTCGAAACCGACCAAACGATCGAGAACCCGGCGGGCTTGTTGGGCATTTACCAAGTCGTAATTTATTCGACGCGGATTATCGATTGCGTTGAGTATGGCACTTTTGGTGATTTCGTGAAATACGATTCGTTGAATTTTTTCTTCTTTGAGTTTGAGTACTTCTTTCAAATGCCAAGAGATTGCTTCTCCCTCCCGGTCTTCATCGGAAGCGAGCCAAACGGTTTCTGCAGCATCTGAAAGTTTTTTTAATTCCGAAACTACCGCCTTTTTATCGGCTGGCACTTCGTAGACAGGCGCATAGTCTTTCTCCACTTCCACGCCGTGATTGCCCTTTTTGAGGTCACGGATGTGGCCATAACTCGACTTCACCAAAAACTCTTTCCCCAAAAAACCTTCGATGGTTTTGGCCTTGGCCGGGGACTCGACGATTACTAAATTTTTTGCCATCTGCTACTTCTGCACACTTGAATAATCCGCAAATAAAAGGATTACAAACGCAAAAGAGCAAGTCTTGTTTACTAAAAAGAAAAGAATGCGTGATTTCTGCAAGAACTACAGTGCGGGAATTATGTCTATTTTTGACGATTGTTTCAATTTTTAACGCCCTCCATGACGTTTCAAAAACTATCAGTCATAATTCCAGCCTACAACGAAGGCCGTTACATCCACAACATTTTAAACCGGGTTCGTGCCGTTGAACTGGTCGGTGGCTTGCGTAAAGAAATTATCATCGTCAATGATTGTTCAACAGACGATACAGAGGCCGCTATACTTGAATACCGTGACTCCCATCCAGAGCTGAACATTCAGTATTACAAACACGAAGTAAACCAAGGCAAAGGCGCCGCATTACGCACGGGTATTCAACATGCTACAGGCGAGATAGTGGTTATTCAAGATGCTGACCTTGAATACGACCCGCGCGAGTACAATATATTGGTGCAGCCTATACTCGACGAAGTGGCCGATGTAGTTTATGGATCTCGCTTTATGGGTGGAAATCCCCACCGTATCCTCTTTTTCTGGCATACCATCGGCAATAAACTGCTCACCTTTTTATCGAACTTGTTTACCAACCTCAACCTCACCGACATGGAAACTTGCTACAAGATGTTCCGACGGGAGATAATACAAAGTATTAAAATTCAAGAGAATCGTTTTGGTTTCGAACCTGAGGTAACAGCAAAAATTTCCCGTATACCCAAAATTCGTATTTATGAAGTGGGTATCAGCTATTATGGCCGGACCTACGAGGAAGGCAAAAAAATAAATATGAAAGATGCTTTCAGGGCACTGTACTGTATTTTGAAGTACAACTTGTTCCGTTGATGAAAGGACTCCGCATCGATTTTAACCGTTTTCTGGGAATAGCCATCGGCCTATGGGTTTTGGTTATTTTCGGAGGTATGTTGGTGGATGTGATGGAAGTAGATGCCGCACAATACGCCTCTATGGGTCGTGAGATGCGGGATAATGACTCCTGGCTCGAAGTATATGAGCGCGGTGAGGATTACAATTCGCTCGGCAACCCCGACAAGCCACCCCTACTTTTCTGGCTATCAGCAGCCTCTTTTACGTTATTAGGTGTGAGCGACTTCAGCTATAAGCTGGTTTCGGTCCTAGTAGCTTTACTTGGCGCTTTAAGTGTTTACGAACTGGGGAGGTTGATTTATGACAGCCGAACCGCGCGTATTGCTGTCATTATTTACAGCAGCGCATTGGGGTTTATTCTCATGCTAAACGATGTACGCACCGACACCTTATTAGTAGGTTGGGTTGCCTTTGCTAGTTGGCAATTAGAACGTTACCTACGTACCAAACGCTGGAGTGCCTGGTTTTTGGCTTTCAGTGGTATTGCCCTGGCCATGCTGGCCAAAGGTCCGCTGGGCTTAATTGCGGTAGCCGCTCCTTTTGGGGCTGATGCGCTGTTGCGGCGTGACTGGAAACGTATATTTCGTTGGGAATGGCTATTGGGTCTAGGCCTGATTCTACTTTGGTTGATGCCTATGTTGGTAGGCCTGTATCAACAATGGGGCTGGGACCATGGCGTAGTTTATTATTTCTGGACCCAAAGTTTTGGCCGAATTACTGGTGAAAATGTATGGCAGGACGACACATCGCCCTTCTACTTTACACACACCTTTTTATGGACTTTCCTGCCCTGGAGTTTGTTGGTGATAACTGCACTTTTCCGTAATCTCTTTGAGCTGAGGCGACAACTAAACAATGCGCTCTCGGGCGAGTTTATTGCCACCTCAGGCTTTGTGCTGCTGTTTTTAGCCATGTCGTCGTCACATTTTAAGCTGCCGCACTACATATACATTACTTTTCCTTTCGCAGCATTATTAACAGCCGATTTTTTGGCAGACATACAAGCAGGAACCCGCGTTTTCCGTTGGTTGAGTATGTTTCAATTCCTAATAGGTTTGCTCATACTGCTGATTTCGGCTGTTGTGGAATTTTGGATTTTTCCGGGAGGATTTGGTTGGGGCTTTTTGATCGGTGCCGCCTTTATTGCCATGGTTGCCGCTTTTTTCCAGCAATTTGATGGCTTTCTCAAACTTTTCGGTCCGTCCTTAATTGCACTCCTTGTTTTCGGATTGGTTGCCAACTATATCTTCTATCCCAATTTGTTGAAGTACCAAGCCAGCTCATTGGCAGGAAAATACATACATGAACAAGCTTTGCAGGTTGATGAAGTGGCGCTATTCGCCATAGGTGAGGAGAGTATTCACGCCCTCGACTTTTACGCCGAGATGACGGTGCCACATATTACCCATCCCGATAGTTTACTTCAAGCAGGCCAACAACAACGATATGTTTATACCAATCAAGCCGGAGTGGACACATTAATTTCAGCGGGTTACCAATTGAAAACCGTCAAAAATTGGCCATTTTTTAGGGTTACGCATTTGAATGGTCACTTCCTGAATCCAGGTAAACGTGCAGAAAGTTTAGAAGAACGCTTTTTTGTCTTGCTAAGCAGGTAATTTAGCGCCCCGAAGTCAATACCTTGAAAAGTCCTATCCTCGAACATCCCATTTTTACCCAATTAGCCGATTTCGCCAGAAACCGACAAGCCGAGTGTTATGTGGTGGGTGGCTATGTGCGCGATTTACTACTCAATCGGCCCAATAAAGACATCGACATTCTTGTGATTGGCGGTGGCATCTCTTTTGCACGTGATTTTGGCCACAGCTTGGCTGATAAGCCCTATGTTACCGTTTATAAAAACTACGGCACTGCCCGTTTGCCTTATGGCGATTTTGAGCTTGAATTTGTGGGTGCTCGCAAAGAATCGTACCGCAGCGATTCACGCAACCCCATCGTAGAAGACGGCAGCCTTGAAGAGGATCTCGACCGCCGCGACTTCACCATCAATGCCATGGCCATACAGCTCTATCCTGAATTTGGTAAATTAGTGGACCTCCACAATGGTATAGCAGATTTGGAGGCTAAACGTCTGGTAACCCCCTTAGACCCACACATCACTTTTAGTGACGACCCACTACGCATGATGCGTGCTGTGCGTTTTGCAAGCCAACTGCAATTTGAAGTTGACCCCGTGACTTTAGAGGCGATTAGCACCCATTCAGAACGTTTGAGTATCATCAGTCAGGAACGAATCTCCAATGAATTGAATAAGATCATTAGCTCAGCCAAACCCAGTATCGGTTTCCGATTGCTGTTCGATACGGGGCTACTGAAGCAGTTTTTCCCGGATATGGTCAAGTTACACGGTGTTCATAAGGTAAACGGTCGTGCCCACAAGGATAATTTTTACCATACCCTCCAGGTACTCGACAATATAGCCGCCTTTACCGACGACCTCTGGTTGCGCTGGTCGGCCATACTACACGATATCGCAAAACCCCAAACCCAGCGTTATGAGGAAGGTCATGGTTGGACTTTCCATGGACATGAGGACTTGGGGGCCCGAATGGTTCCCCGTATCTTCCGTGAACTAAAACTACCATTGAATGAAAAGATGCGTCTCACTCAAAAGTTGGTAAAACTTCATCTAAGACCGATTGCACTGACTAAATCTGTTGTGACCGATTCAGCGGTTAGGAGGCTGATTTTTGAAGTTGGTGAAGATATTGACAACCTCATGATGTTGTGCAAAGCAGATATTACTTCAAAGAATGAGTCAAAAGTCCGATTGTATCAAAAGAACTTCATAATTTTAGAAGGTAAGGTTAAAGAAGTCGCCGAATCAGACCGTTTGCGCATGTGGCAGCCCCCAATTGGCGGGCAGGAAATCATGGATTACTTCGGCATTCCGGCCGGCAAGGAAGTCGGTATAATTAAAAACACGATACGTCAGGCGATACTTGACGGCATCATCGAAAATGAGCATGCACAAGCCCAAAAATTAATGATCGAAAAAGGTCAAAATTTGGGGTTGACGCGAAAGGTTTAAACCCTATTTTTGGCGCTTCAAAACAAGCAATCAGGCATGGCAATTTATCGCTTCAGAGTTGAAATAGAAGATTACGAAGGTATCTACAGGGAAATTGAGGTGAAAACCACTCAAACCTTTGAGGATCTGCATTATGCAGTCCTACGTGCTTTTTCATTCGACCTCAAACACCCATCATCCTTCTTCTATTCCGACGATTTATGGCATATGGAAGATGAGATTGCATTTAAGGATATGGTGTACACCATGTCCTCGGATGCCTTACCAGCAAATAAAACGCGCATCAGTGATTATGTAGATGATCCACACCAGCGTTTTATTTTTGTGTATCAATCGGAAGAAGGTTGGGCATTTTTGATAGAACTGGTGGACATTGATACCAATGATGGTGGTCGAGCTAGTTTACCAGCTACTGTGAAGTCGGTAGGTGAAGCACCAAAACAATACAACACGAAAGTCGTCATCAAACCTGCGATCGAAAAAGAAAAAAGCAAACCTAGTGCGCCTGCTCCCGAGCTTCTTGATGAACTCGACGACGATGAGCCGGAAGCGGCCGATGAATTGGTTGTCTTCGAAGGCTTCGATGCCGAGCGTGGTAAAGGCAAGGTGGACAGTATCGATTTAGAAATGGACCTCGACGATGATGTGGTTGATAGCGACGATGAAGACAGCTTAGACGACGAGGACGACAATCATGATTCAGATTCCGACGATGACGACGATTTCAGTGGCGGCAGCAAAGGCCGAGGCAAATCGTCTGATTTCGACGACAATTATTAGAAGTAAAAGCTCGCAGCCACCTTCGGGTGGCTTTTTTCTTTTATGCCTGCTGCTTTTTTACTAGGACGTTTTTGAAATGTATTGGCACTTTTACCTCCGCGAAACTCCTTTAAAGCAATAATCGCTGCGTTAAAATTGGAGAAGCCCATCCTATCAGGCCTTATCTTTGTCTAAAAGTCTGCGTTTTGTCCCAAAATTTGAAAAACCCGCTTCTAATACTCATCGTTGGCCCTACTGCCAGCGGCAAAACAGCTTTAGCTATCCATCTGGCGAAAAAATTTGACACCGAAATCGTTTCTGCCGATTCCCGGCAGGTTTACCGCGAATTACCAATAGGCACCGCAATGCCCACAGCCCATGAATTGGCCGAGGTCCAGCATCATTTTATTGCAGATCGGAGCCTGAAGCAACATTTGAACGCAGGCGTTTTTGAAAGAGAAGGCAATAAACGTCTTGCTGAGCTTTTTCAGAAAAAGCAAGTAATCATTGCTTGCGGTGGTTCCGGTTTGTTTTTGAAGGCTTTGGTCGAAGGTTTTGACGACATCGCCCCAAGAGATGAAGTCAGGCGCAAACATTGGCAGAAAATTTTCGAAAAGGAAGGAATAGCTCCATTACAGCAGGCATTACAAAATATGGATCCAGCTTACGCAGCCAGCGCAGATATGCAAAACCACCAACGCTTGATTCGTGCCTTAGAAGTGATTGAAAGCAGTGGCAAACCCTATTCTACCCAACGACAGGCTACCGCCAAAAGCCGGCCATACGATTGTTTATGGATAGGATTGTCACCTGAAAGGAGTCTGCTAAACGAACACATTCACCAACGGGTTGATGCGATGATCCATGCTGGCTTGGAAGAAGAAGCCAAAGCGGTTTATATCTTCCGAGAAGCTGAAGCTTTGCGTACAGTGGGTTATGTAGAGTTTTTCGACTATTTCGATGGTAAAACAGATTTGCCGACCGCAATCGAAACCATAAAAATCAATACCCGCCAATATGCTCGTCGCCAAATGACCTGGTTTCGCCGGAATCCTGCTATTCACTGGTTTCCTTCGGCCGATGCGGCTGAGATAGCTCCTTTCATTGCTAAATTTATTGCTGAACGCTGAAATGGAACTCTATTATCACCCAGAAATAATCACTACTACCACTTTTTCACTTACCGAAGAAGAGGCGCAACATGCCCTGCGCACACGAAGATTACGCTCAGGTGATAAATTATTCGTCACCGATGGCCATGGAAATAGGTACCACTGTGAAATACTAAGCGATAATATAAAACAGCACCAAGCACGAGTAATCGAAAAGATTAGCATCGCTCCCCTGCTACCTGAAATTCACCTTTATGTGGCGCCTCTCAAACAAGAAGCCCGATTTGAATGGGTAATTGAAAAAGCCATAGAACTAGGGGTGTGCAGTATACAACCCATCATAACAGACAGAACCGAAAAAGTACACTTGAGATACAGCAGGCTAGATAAGATACTAATAGCTGCCCTTAAACAATCGCTTAAGTATCATAAACCAACTTTGGCCGAAGCCTTACCCCTTGTCCAATGCTGGCCAAAACAAGGCACACTGCTTTTTGCGCATTGTATGGAAGGCCACAAACAACCTATCCAGCCCCAAATGACTCTGGGCCCAATGCACTTATTTGTTGGTCCTGAAGGTGATTTTAGTCCCGTTGAATTAGCAACTGCTCGTCAACAGCAAGCAATCGAAATAAGCCTCGGAGAAGTTCGTTTGAGAACAGAAACCGCGGCCATTGTTGCACTCGCTCAATGTCACCACGCCTGGCAATTAAATCAATTATGAAATTAATTACTAAATATACTTTGATTATTACAGCAACTTTTTTGCTATTTGGCTCCAGTAGCGGATTTTCTCAAAGTTATACGTTTAAGATTGCCAAACTCAAATACCGAGGAGGTGGTGATTGGTATGCCAACCCAACAGCCCTAAAAAATCTCGCTAAATTCTGTAACCAGCATTTGGGGACCCAAATAGATCCACAAGAGGCTATCGTAGATGTAGCAAGCCCAGAATTATTCCGTTATCCTTTCATCTATATGACCGGTCATGGAAATGTGGTTTTTTCACGAGAGGACGCAGAAAATCTAAGGAATTACCTCATTGGAGGTGGATTTTTGCATATCGACGATAACTACGGCATGAACACCTTTATTCGAACCGAGATGAAAAAGGTATTCCCTGAACTCAGTTTTGTCGACTTGCCCTTTAACCACCCCATCTACCAAAAACCCTATCGTTTTAATGGTGGCATGCCTAAAATCCACGAGCACGACGGTAAACCGGCCCAAGGTTTAGGTTTACTGTACGAAGGCCGTTTGGTATGTTTTTATAGTTATGAAACCGATTTGGGTGATGGTTGGGAAGATATTGAGGTCCACAACGACCCGGAAGCCTTGCGTCAAAAAGCTTTACAAATGGGAGCCAATATTGTACTAATTGCCTTTACACAAGGTTTATAAGCGGGCAATTTTACCCACCAAAGCAGGGCCACTGTAAATAAAACCAGTGTATAGCTGGACCAAAGGTGCCCCAAGGGCTATTTTTTGTTGCGCATCTTCCACTGCCAAAATTCCACCTACGCCCATCACTGGAAAACGGCCAGCTGCCTTTTGAACGAGCTGGCGTAAAACATGATTTGATTTTTCAAGTACGGGGGCACCGCTAAGTCCGCCTGCGCCCATGCTTTCAACGTCATTCAGAGGCGTTTTAAGCCCACTTCTATCGATAGTTGTATTGGTTGCCACCACGCCATGAATGCCGCTGCTGGTCACGATTTCTACAATATCATCCAATTGCGTTTCGGTGAGATCGGGGGCTATCTTCAAAAAGATAGGTTTCATGGCCTTTTCAGCACGATTCAGCTCCATTATTCTACCCAAAAGTGCCATCAATGGCTCCTTTTCCTGTAATGCCCGCAAATTGGGCGTGTTGGGCGAGCTTACATTAACAGTGAAATAGTCAACATAAGGGTACAATGCTAAGAAGCACTTTTCGTAATCGTCGACTGCCTGCTCATTCGGCGTTATTTTATTTTTTCCGATGTTTCCGCCAATGATTAAGCCTTTAGGACGATTTTTTAGTCTTTCGACCACATAGGCCATCCCTAGATTGTTAAAACCCAAACGATTAATGAGTGCCCCATCTTGCGGTAAACGAAACAAACGGGGCTTGTCGTTTCCAGACTGTGCTAGGGGTGTAATGGTGCCAATTTCCATAAAACCGAAGCCCAAGGCCTTAAAAACATGCATAAAACGCGCGTCTTTGTCAAATCCTGCTGCCAGCCCTACTCGGTTAGGAAAGTGCAAACCGGCCAGCTCCACCGGCTTATTTACGCGTGGGTAAATAAGCGGAAACAGCCAGCCTGTGAGCGGGAAACGTACCAAAAACGACAAAATATACATGGTGACATAGTGCGCACGTTCGGGCGGCATCAAAAAAAGGACGGTGCGGGCGATTTTAAACATGGTTTGGTTTGGTAATTCTCAACATTTCGCGTTTTCCGGGAGGGCCAGGTAGTTTTTCGGCCATACACCCCAAGGCCAGAAAGGCTTTGCGAATATAACCACGTATACAATAGGTTACCAAAACAGCACCCGGAGCCATCAGAGACACAATTTTGGCGACAGATGCCTCATTCCACATGTCTGCCTGCGTATTTGGGGAAAAGGCATCGTAAAAGATTAAATTAAACGGAGAATCCGTTTCATACAGCAATAAAGATTGCTGTATGAGTCGCACTTCGGCAAGCCCGTATTCGATATTTTCACCTGTCAATAACTTTTCATACTGGCCCTGAAGCCAAGGATGAGCTGCCCCATCTGACATTTTTTCTCCGTAATTCAAGGACCTGAAGACAGCGATTGGCACGGGGAAGGGTTCGAGTCCGCAATAAACCAACGGATGCTTTTGTGCTGCCGACCAAACCAAAGCCAAAGCTGTATTCAAACCTGTACCAAAGCCTACTTCTAATAATCGTATTGAAGTACTACTTTGTTCAAAATACTCAAGTCCATGTTTTACAAATACATAAAGAGACTCAGTTAATGCGCCAAATTGAGAATGGTAGTGTTCTCCGGTAGCCAGTAATTGTAAACTGTGCGAACCATCCGCAGTGGTAACTAGACTAACATCGGCAAAAGGCATGCAGGAATATTTCCACAAAAATACGGGGCTAAGCGAAGGCGTTTAACTTTATGTCGAGAAAATGAATCGACAGATCCCTTTAGCAGAACGAATGCGTCCCCGCAAGCTCGAAGATTTTATCGGGCAGCAACATTTAGTGGGTGAACAAGGCGTGGTACGGCGTATCGTTTCCCAAAAATTACTGCCTTCGATGTTATTTTGGGGGCCACCCGGCGTGGGCAAAACCACCTTGGCGCAATTGGTCGCAACTGCCACCAACCGTCCTTTTCATATTCTAAGCGCCGTTCAAGCCGGTGTCAAAGATTTACGCGAAGTCATCGGCAAAGGTGGCGGCTTGTTCGCTCCTGTCCTTTTCATCGACGAGATACACCGATTTAATAAAGGTCAACAAGATGCCCTGTTGGCTGCCGTTGAAAAAGGCCAGATCACGTTAATTGGAGCTACTACCGAAAATCCCTCTTTTGAGGTAAATGCAGCTTTACTTTCTCGTTGTCAGGTGTATATACTCGAGTCTTTAGGTGAAAAAGACTTACTTGAGCTCTTGCATCGAGCAATGCGGGAAGACGAATACCTCAAAAACAGGAAAATTACCCTCCAGGAAACCCATGGCCTGCTCCATCTTAGTGGTGGCGATGCCAGAAAGCTGCTAAACCTGTTCGAGCTGGTAACCGATGCCCATCCAGAAAACCCGCTAGAAATCACAGATGCACTTATTTACGACAGCGCCCAACAACACATGGCCCGCTATGATAAGTCGGGCGAACAACATTACGATATAATCTCTGCTTTTATCAAATCCATGCGTGGCAGCGACCCGAATGCAGCTGTTTACTACCTCGCCCGAATGGTGGTAGCTGGTGAAGACCCCACTTTTATCGCCCGACGTATGCTCATTCTTGCCAGTGAAGACATTGGTAACGCCAATCCTACCGCCATGATTTTAGCTAAAAGCTGCATGGAAGCGGTCAAAATGGTAGGTTATCCGGAAGCACGTATAATCTTATCGCAAACGGCAATATATTTGGCTACTTCGCCTAAAAGTAATGCGTCCTACCTCGCTATCGATAATGCCATCGACCTGGTAAACAAAACAGGCGACCAATCTGTGCCCCTGCATTTACGAAATGCACCAACTAAACTCATGAAAGAGATTGGATATGGTAAACATTATCAATACGCACACGATCATCCCGGCAATTTTATCGCCCAAGAGTTTTTGCCTGAAAGTTTGAGCGGTACGCGCATCTTTGAACCCGGAAACAATGCCCGAGAAAGGGAAATCCGTGATCAGCTCAAACGATGGTGGCAAGATAAATACGGCTATTAAGCCATTCCCATCATTTTTGTCTTTGCTTATTCGTTTTAACTAAATTTTCAGTTACTCAACTAAGACTTGGTTGTACTTGTGCTATGAAGCGGCTCACCCAAGCCGAAGAACAGCTTATGCATCTCTTCTGGGAAATTGACAAAACAGCCGTTAAAGCAATTGTTGCGGCATATTCCAAACCCAAACCGGCCTGTAATACCGTGTCTACCATCATGCGGATACTCGAGCAAAAGGGTTTTGTGGGTCACGAGGCTGTCGGCAAAACCCATCTGTACTACCCTCTCCTTGACAAAGCAAGCTATTCAGCCCAAGCCACCAATCAATTGGTAAGTCGGTTTTATGCTGGTTCGTTTGGGAATCTCGCCTCACATTTTGTGCAAGCAGAAAAACGCGACAGCAAAAAATTAGATGAATTATTAGTCCTACTTGAAAACATTAAAAAATCAGAACAATGACCCTGCTCCTTATTGTCCTGCGTTCGGTGCTCATACTGGCCCTGTTTTTAGGTCTTTTGCCCTTAATTCAAAAGCGGACCTCCTTAAAATTTCAACGTTTATTCCTGCTGGTGGGGCTTATGAACGGTATTTTACCTTGGCTGGCCTATTTTATGCCTCACAATCAGCTGTATGTAGCCGCACTTACACCAATACTGGTGCGCGGCAACGCGATTGCAAATCAACTACAAAGCAGTTTTTCTGCTTCTGCGTACCTCTGGCCAGTCTATTGGGCAGGTGTTGTACAAAGCGCCCACCCCTTGCTCGATGAAGCCGCACTTTCAGCGCTTCAAAAAATGAAAAACTGGACACCAGGCGAAATACAAGGAAAAAAAGTAAGGTAGAAATGGCTTTATCAGTAAAGTTTTCGCTGAAATAACCACAATTACGCTCAAATAACTTTTGCCCCTCTTCCACGAGAAGGGGATTTTTATTTATAATCTGTCAAAACGACCAATTGGCTGGTTTTAGGCACGTTATAGCTTTGCTAAAGTAACTTGCCGAAAAAAAAACTTATGTTTCCCTTTTAGCGTTTCTTAAACGAACTTTGCACCGTAAAAAACGACGACTTATGAAGCGTAGTCACATTATATTGATTGTTTTGATTGCCACTGCCATTGGTGTTATTATCAGCACTGTAGGAGATTCCAGCTCTTATGAAACTTTCGAAGTAGCCATAGAAAATCCAGATCGTGAATACCACGTAGTTGGTACCCTCACCCGCTTGGATGAGATGAAATACATGCCAGAGGAGGATGCAAACCTCTTCACCTTCTTCCTCAAAGACAACAAAGAGGTAACTAGAGAAGTAGTTTATTTCGGCACCAAACCTCAAGATTTCGAGCGCTCTGAGCAGGTGGTTATTGTCGGGAAAATGATGGGAGAACAATTCAATGCGCAAAAAATCCTAACCAAATGTCCTTCTAAATACGTCGAAGACGAGGTTGAAATAACCGAATACGAAGCTCAACCCCAGTCGAAAATCTAATGGACGTACAATATATTGGTGAAAACCTGTTGGCAGGTAAGTTCGGGCATGCCTTTGTTATTCTCTCTTTCGTAGGCTCCTTAGTCGCCTTTTTTGCTTATTTCTTCAGCGCAATCAAACTTGAGAACAAAGAGTCCTCTTGGAAAAAATTAGGTCGTATTGCTTTTTGGCTACATGCTTTGGCCGTTATCGGCATTGTAGTAACTCTCTTTGGGATAATCTACTTCCATCTCTACGAATATTTTTATGCTTGGTCGCATGCCTCAAGGGCATTGCCTACACATTATATCGTTTCTGCATTTTGGGAAGGTCAGGAAGGTAGCTTTCTACTATGGACCTTCTGGCATATTGTTATCGGCATAGTGCTGATGTACTCTGCCCGCAAATGGGAAGCGCCAGTGATGAGCGTGGTCGCTTTGGCTCAGGTGGCCTTGAGCTCGATGCTGCTGGGTATTTACGTACTCGACTATAAAGTAGGTAGTAGTCCATTTATCCTCCTTCGCGAAGCCATGGAGGCGCCAATTTTTGCACAGGCCAACTACCTCTCTTTCATAACAGATGGAAATGGCCTCAACCCATTGCTTCAGAATCCTTGGATGGTCATTCATCCTCCTGTATTATTCCTCGGCTTTGCGTCAACCATAGTGCCTTTTGCCTTTGCGTTAGCAGGACTTTTCAAACGCGATTACAGCGGCTGGATCACCCCTGCCCTTCCTTGGACACTTTTTGGTGCAATGATATTGGGCACCGGCGTTATCATGGGTGGTGCTTGGGCATATGAATCCTTGAATTTTGGTGGTTATTGGGCCTGGGACCCAGTCGAAAATGCAGCTCTCGTACCTTGGTTGACTCTGATTGGTGCACTACACGTGATGAATGCCTACCGGCGCACAGGAAACTCTTTACCAACGACTTTCATACTGGTGATTGCCACCTTTATCCTTATTCTTTACGCCACCTTCCTCACACGGTCTGGGGTGCTAGGCGATTCTTCTGTGCACTCATTTACAGATTTGGGCATGTCGGGACAACTACTGGTTTTCCTCTTCATTTTTGTCCTATTAGGTGTTGGCCTGCTGATTTATCATTGGAAAAAACTCCCCAAAACCCAAAAAGAAGAAAGTACCTATAGCCGCGAGTTCTGGCTGTTTATTGGTGCATTGATTTTGTCATTGAGTGCCTTTCAGGTATTGGCAACTACTTCTATCCCTGTCTTCAACAAGGTGTTCGGCACCAATGTAGCGCCTCCTGTCGACCCAATTGGACATTACAACCGCTGGCAATTACCCATGGTGATACTCATCCTCATACTGATTACTATTGGTCAGTTGTTGAAGTATAAAAAGAGTAATCCAGCTGAGTTTTATAAGCGACTCATGTGGCCCTTCATCGCTGCAGTAGCATTAACCATTGGCATATTTATCCCCTTCCAAATTTACACTTGGCAGTATATTCTCCTAATTTTTGCCGCTGCTTTTGCCTTTTTTGGCAATCTGGAAATGATACGCCAACAATGGAAAAAAATCAAATCTTCCGGCGCGGCCATCAGCCACATAGGTTTCGCACTAATGATGCTGGGCGTATTAATTTCATCTGCCCGCAAAGAAATCGTTTCTATCAATAACAGTGGTTTCAGCTATGGTGAAAACTTCGATGCCAAAGCCACCCGTGAAAATGTATTGCTTTGGAAAAATGAGCCCCTCACTATGAATGACTACCGCGTAACCTACTTAGGGGACTCGGTGGTTGAGCCCAATCACTACTACAAAGTCTTTTACGAAAAACTGAATAAAGCCGGTGATGTAGCCTACAGCTTTATGCTTACGCCCAATGCCCAGATTAACCCAAAAATGGGACTAATTGCCAGTCCAGATACCAAACATTACCTCGGGCATGATCTTTACACCCACGTTACACAAGTTATTGACAAAACAACGGTCAAGGACCAACCCGAATATGGTGAACCGAAAAGCTACACTTTTAATATTGGGCAGAATGACACCATTATGCTGGCGAAAAATCTACTGTTCCTAGAAGGACTGAATACCAATTTTAACGCCGAAACCGCTGCCAAAACTGCAGGTGCAGAGGTAGCAGTAGCTGCTCGTCTTCGGGTTAGAACCCTAGATGGCGAAAAGATTTTGGAACCTGTTTATGCTATCAAAAACGGCGTTGAGTTCCGTTACGACGTCACCGATGCGGATTTACGGGTAACCTTCAACAAAATCGACCCCAAAAGTGGCAGCATTGAATTGCTGATTGCTGAAAAAAACCCTGGACCACGTGAATACGTCATCATGAAAGCATTGAGATTCCCCATGATTAACTTGCTTTGGTTGGGTACGGTGGTGCTTGTGATCGGCTTCAGCATGGCTGTCATGTACCGTTACCGCGAAGCCAAGCGCATCGAAAGTCGTGAACCTGCCTGATTTACACCTCATCGGAAGCGGCCGTTTGGCTTATTCCCTAGCCTTTGCTTGGGAAAAAGTCGGTGGACAGGTCGCTACCGTGTGGTCTCGTAACAGCAAAAAGGGTCAAGAACTGGCACGTTTAACTGGTGCCATATGGCTAGAGAAGATGGATGTTCAACGAAGTCCGGGTTGGCTGATGCTGGCAGTAAAGGATGAAGCTGTGCAAAAAGTAAGTCATGACTTACGCCAACAGGAAGATCTGCTCGTTTTGCATGCCAGTGGCACCCTCCCACTCGCTATATTGGAGCAACATCCACACAACGGTGTACTGTGGCCACTACAGAGCATGCAAATGGAAGGCAACGATTGGTCTGTTATTCCTTTATTTATTGAAGTTGCTCAAAATGAAGATTTGAGTACACTCAATAGGATTGCATCACTTATGTCAGATCTGTTGTATACCGTTAATAGTCGGCAAAGATTGGATTATCACTTAGCGGCTGTGATGGCTGGGAATTTTAGCAATGCGCTTTATCAAGTTGTTTACACTATGCTCAGCAGCCGTGGTCTCGACCCAAAAGTATTGCTGCCACAACTTCAAGCGGGTTTAACAGGATTGATGGACGAACCACCGGCCAAACGACAGTCAGGCCCTGCTGTTCGTAAAGATGCCAAAGTAATGGAAAAGCACCTTCGGGTATTGGGCGGACAGCCTGATTTAGCGGTTCTTTACCAGCTTTTTAGTAAATTGATACAACAGCAAGCCGACAGTCTTCATTGAATTTGCTTTCTTTGCTCCATGAACATTAAAGCCGCATTTTTCAGTATCAAAGCCTTTGTATTAGATGTTGATGGAGTATTGACCGATGGCGGTATTTTAGTAACTACTACAGGAGAAGAATACCGGGTTATGAACACCAAAGACGGGTATGCCATACAACATGCCGTTAAGGAAGGCTACTTCGTATTTGTGATTTCTGGTGGCAAATCTGAAGGTGTAGCCTTGCGGTTGCAACGTTTGGGCGCGCAAGAAATTCATATGGGTATCCACGACAAAAAAACAGTACTCGCCACCCTGCTGACACGTTATGGATTGGCAGCTGAGCAAGTAGTTTATATGGGGGATGATTTGCCCGACTTGACGGCCATGCCATTAGCTGGCCTAATCGCTTGTCCAGCCGATGCTGTACCAGAAATAAAAGCCATTGCCCACTACCACTCCTCTTTTTCCGGTGGAAAAGGCTGCGTACGCGACCTCATTGAGCAGGTTTTACGTTTACAGGGTAAATGGTATGCCTCCGAAGTAAGTAGCAGTTGAGATGATTTATATCCGTCAATTTCGCCCTTTGAACCTCGTCATCATGTTTATACTGATGTTGAGTATTCATTTTTTCTTGATGAAGCCCATATTTGATGCTTTCCAGCTGGTATTTGTGCTTGATAATCTTCACCAGACCTTATTGGCTTTGTCCTTTATACTCTTGGCTGCAGGTGGTTATGTGATCAACAACTATTATGATTATGAAACTGATTTGCAGAACAAACCAAGTCGGGTAATCGCAGATAAAAATTGGCTCATTAACGCCTATTTCCCAATAACGTTGACGGGTATCGCCTTGGCTATATATGTAGCTTACCGTGCTGGACTTATGAACCTCGCCATTATACATGTCATCTACACATTTGTATTGTGGAAATATGCTGAAAGCTGGAAGGGCGTCGCTTTTCTGGGAAATAGTTTGATTTCGCTATTGATTGCTGGCTTGGTATTGATGCCTGGCCTATTCGAGTTCGTAGGCATGGGTGTTTTAAAGTCGGTAGAACCAGAGGCTTTCAAATACTTGAGTATCACGCTGCTGGTTTACGCTCTTTTTTCGTTCTGGAGCAACTTATGTCGGGAATTGGTCAAAACTTTAGAAGACCAGAAAGGTGATGCGGCAACTGGCTGGCGAACCTTCGCCGTACGTTTTGGCACTTCAAAAACAAGACAATTTATATGGCTGTTATTTGCACTTGCCATGATAGGACTCGGTTTAGTGGTTTGGCACCAATTCAACAGCACCGACTGGAAACCGGTGGCCTACACCTTGTTTGCTGTTGTACTGCCTTTTTTGGTATGCGTATGGCATTTTTATCGGAGTCGGTTAACCGAGCAGTACCATACTTTGAGTACCTGGCTAAAAATTTGGATGTTAGGTGGCATATCTACCTTACCAGCTTATTTTTTCTTTTTCCAAACTAACTAATATGTTCACGCTGCCTTACGCCTTGGTTCTCGGTTCTGCCTCGCCTCGTCGTCAACAACTTTTAGCTGGCATGGGCTTCGACTTTACGATTCGTGTTAAAGAAGTAGACGAACAATACCCTGAAGGACTTGAATTCAGCACTGTAGCTGAATACCTTGCCATCAAAAAAGCCGAATCACAACGCAAGGAGTTGCAAAATGAGCTACTTATTACGGCCGACACCCTGGTAGCCCTCGACGGGGAATTATTGGGGAAACCCGCAGATTACGCCGATGCTTTTGCACTATTAAAAAAACAATCGGGCAAAAAACAGACTGTTTACACCGGGGTATGTCTTTTGACTGAAAATGAAGAAGTAAGTTTTACCGTTACAACCGACGTTTATTTCAGGCAAATCACTGACGCTGAAATACGCTTTTACCTCGAAAACTTCCAACCCTACGACAAAGCAGGAAGCTATGGGGTACAGGAATGGA
This sequence comes from Bacteroidia bacterium, assembly GCA_041688385.1. GTDB lineage: Bacteria > Bacteroidota > Bacteroidia > UBA7662 > UBA7662 > UBA7662. The sequence goes on along the minus strand of JBDNIH010000016.1, from coordinate 17,862 downwards.
TGGGCTACGTAGGCGTGAACCGCATCGATGGCTCTTATACTAATGTAATGGGATTTCCTACCGTTGAAGTCTACGAAGCATTGGGACGTTTTGCACTTTAAGATGAATAATTAGGTCCTGCAGTCTTTTTGCCTACAAATCAAAGCTGAACGGCAGGAAGTTGATTAAACCATCCGCTTTCCAAACCGTTGGTCCAGATCCTTTCAATAAAACTGGTATCAAGGCATTTTGCCGCTTCTCAACCTCTCTTAATACTTGAAGACAAGCACCACAAGGCACTGCTGGCCCGCTATCGTTATGGCGTGCTGAACGGACTGTAATCGCCAATCCGGTAATTTTTTTTCCCTTATGCTGTATGCCTGCTGTAAAAAAAGCCACCCTTTCGGCACACAAGCCACTGGGATAGGCGGAATTTTCTTGATTACAACCATGAATAAGGGTTCCGTCTTCAAGTTGAAGGGCAGCACCAACGTGAAAATCAGAATAAGGCGCATACGCCTTTTCGGCAGCATTTAATGCTTCATCAAGCAGCCAAAGCTCGTTTTTGTTCAGTGCATCCGGCGCTTCCACCACTTCCAGCAGGCACTCAAATGATTTCGTTTCTTTCATTATACAGAATATACTAACGCATAGGTCAGCGATTTGCTAATATTGCTGAAATTTCTCAAAACATCGCCTTACGTGAAACAAGTCCTCATTATCGGCGCCGGCCGCTCTTCTACCTACCTCATCGATTATTTGCTCCAGTTCGCTCCACAACAGCATTGGACAATCTCCATAGCCGACTTGCAATTGGATTGGGCGCAAAAACGTGCTGGCGGTCATCCAAATGCCAGAGCTATCGCATTTAATCTCGACGATGCCACACAATTGAGCGCGGAAATCGCCCAAGCTGATGTGGTCATCTCACTGGCTCCTGCAGATAAACACATTCAAGTCGCACAAGTTTGTCTCGAACACAAAAAGTCGCTGTTTACCGCCTCTTACATCTCCCCTACAATGCAAGCCATGGCGGCCGAGGTAGAAGCAGCGGGTATACTTTTTATGAATGAGCTTGGCTGTGACCCGGGAATTGATCATATGTCGGCCCTTGCACTGCTCCACGAGATTAGACAAGAAGGAGGCCAAATAACCGCCTTTTCGAGTTATGCCGGAGGACTCATCGCGCCTGCCTCCGACAATCAGCCTTGGCATTATAAATTCAGCTGGAACCCCCGAAATGTGGTTTTGGCCGGTGAACCCGGGCCTGCACGTTATTTAGCCAATGGGGTGATAAGATATATCCCTTATTTCCGTCTATTCAGAGAAAAGTCAGTTTTAGACATCCCTGGATTTGGCCCACTCGAAGCCTATGCCAACCGTGATTCACTCCCCTACATCGCACAATATGGCCTCGATGGTATACCCAGCATTTTAAGAGGCACTTTACGTTATCCGACCTACTGCGATGCTTGGCATGTTTTTGCCTGGCTCGGCATGACTAACGAAAATTTACCATTTACAAATTGTACACAGCTAAAATACCGTGATTTTTTGTTGGCCTTTTTATATCCCGATGAAGCCCCCACCGTGCGCGAAAGTTTTGTGAATACACTCACCAACCAATTGGGGTATAATTCCTTTCAAATCGCAGATTTATTGGAGAAGTTCGACTATCTCGAATTTTTCGGTGGCCGCTGTTTCATACAAGAAAATGGCAATGCAGCCAGTTTATTACAAGAAATACTCGAAGAAAAATGGCGGCTGGGTGACAACGACAAGGATTTGGTCGTTATGCACCACATTGTTCATTACACCCTCAACCAAAAGCCTAAAATGCGTACTTCCACCCTACTTCTCGAAGGCGCAGATAACTTTCACACCGCCATGGCTAAAACGGTAGGTTTGCCACTGGCCATTGCAGTTAGGCACTATTTAGAAGGAAAAATTCATTTAAAAGGCGTTCATATACCCATACAACCAGAGATATACCTGCCCATTTTGAAAGAATTGGGACAATATGGGATACAGTTTAAAGAAAGTGTGACTTGAGCCATCTTAATAAAATGAAAAAGGCTGCCCTGGGGCAGCCTTTTTTGATTAAGAGCTCAGCTTATCTGCTTATCACAATTTTGTGGAACCGGGTTTCGTGTCCGTTACCACTTTGCAGCAGGTAGATACCCACCGGAAGATCCTGCAGATTAATTACGGCCTCACCGGCATTCAACTGACTTTCACGGAGCAGACTTCCCTGTAAATTTAACAGTTTGAGTTGTGCTTCGCTGCCATTTGTATCTCTTACATACAAAAGGTCATTAGCAGGATTGGGATAGACTTGAAGCTGGTTTTCATTTTTAACCTCATCCACACTAACGGTTGACAAATCCAGGCAAGATGGGAAACGTCCTGTCTGGAACCAGTGTTTCACCTTGGGAATATCGGCAAACAGTTGTGTTACAGAAGCGGAAGAACCATTTTGATTGGAACGGCTGATGATAAAAGCCATCGTAATATCTTCAGTAGCGCCAGCATTAAACGTAAAACCATTTACAGCGGCAATATTGCGTTGGTCAGAAGGCACATTTGGAGAGCCGCCGTTACCAAGATTAGGTAACGACCAGGGAAAAGGTGGAACTATAGGCGTTTGGGTTGTACCACCTAGACCCCAGCCTATGGTCAAATCAGTATTTCCGGGAAACATCAGGCTGGTGTTGAAATTGGTTGACCCGATTGAACCTGGATAACCACTGCCACCGTACACCACCTGGGTACTGTCCTTCCATCTTCCGGTCATATAATAATAGGCATCCTGACCATTGGTTGGATTACCTACGACAATCCCGGAGTTGTCGTAGGAATGATGTGACATTAAGCCGATGTCCTCGCCCAGCTCATCTATCAATCCATTCCTATTATTATCCTTTCCATCCCCTACGGGCGCAAGTGGCCCTTTTAATACGGTTGTTCCGAAAGCTGGCATATTTTGTCCATAACCACCGTTACCATCATCATCATCATCATCACCATTGTAGGTGTATACCGTATTTAAAGGCACATGACAACCTACAAAGTCGTCCGAACCATTTCCAATGTCCCCATCCTGCCATAAACCCAGAGCGGTATTCGTATAATTATTTGCTGATCTGTTGGACATCTTCAAGTTCATCAAAAATGTCGTATTAAGTACAGCACTATCGGCATTTATATTCGGACAGCTGAAACCATAAACTGAAACAGCAATTTCAACGCCTAAGGGTGGCGCAGTAATTCCTCTGCTACCCGTTTTTACATCGTTATAAATCCACCACAACATTTGATCACCTTTAATGTCTGGATAATCACCATCCATAGGATTGTAGCTGCCATTGGCATTCACATCCACATAAGGCGCTAAAATCGCATTGCTGCCAGGGCGGTTACCCGGCCATTCGAGAATATCCTGCGGAATGGTGTAATTCGGGTCATTTAGCTGGCCGGCCTGGTGTTTTTGTTTAAATGCCTCAATATCAAAACGATTCACCTTCCAAACCCTGTCAAATCTTCGTTGCGTATTCAAGTTTACCGTGCCATTGTTCTCTAACGGACCAGGCCAGAAATTATGACCCATTACCGCTGTTTGCCGATAGGTCTGCGCGCTGGCATGCAAGGTGCTACCATTATTCATACCGCCTATCCAAAGCGCACCTGCAAAAGTCACATTCTTTTTAGGCGCTGTAACAGTTGTCCGCTTTGGATATTCTGCGGATGCATTGGCGGAGTTCGGATCCCAGAAAAAGTCACCTTTTGCGCTAAAAAGCATTTTATAGTTGCCAATATCTAAAAAGGAGGTATTCAACACATTATTTCGGTCGGAATAATACGTTGCACTATCTATCCTGTAAACACCCAGTATGCCTACAAAATAAATCCCCCCTCTACCATCAAAAGAAAGGCGCGTATTGGTGAGAGCTGCACTAATAGAGTATACATCACGACGTTTGGTGAGCGTTTGGATTCCAAGGTTACTCAGTCCCCAAATGGTGCCATTCACGATACTCAAATCCCTGGCACTACTCGCTTCTTTGAAGTAATCATCCTCCGACAAGTCTACTTTATTATTACCGATGACATAAAAAACAAGCTGCGAAGCCGATACCATTACGCCTCCAAAACCAAATGGAGCTGCAACTAATGTGGCTGTATTGTTGACGCCCAAAAAAGTCAAATTATAATGTACCCAGTTTTGATTCCCGGATTTAACAGATAGGCCACTATCGGTTACAGCAACTATATTGTCTGCATCTAGGCGCACCTTATTCACCCGATTGGTTGGAAAACCAGCATTAGCCGTATTAAAAACAGTCCAATTACCGCCTTCCAGCACTGCCAAACCATTATCTGTAGCAACTGCCAGTCTGCCGCCAAAACCAGCCACTGCGCTCACCTCATTACCGGGCAAACCATTGCTGCTATCGTAAGTTGCAGTCAAAGCCGGATTTCCTCCTGCTGTCGCAAATACGTTTACGCCCGTTGATGTACCCATCCAGAGGCTACCATCGTACCAGCACAAATCACGGACTATACCCTGGCTAATGTTGAGCTGTGCGGAGGAATAGCCCGTCCACACCCCGTTTTGGTAGCGACCGAGCATATTGGTTGTTCCACCCAGGTTAATCCAGAATAGACTACTATCCTCTGCCACTACACGCGTAGTGTTCGACCCCAAAGTTTGATTCCGGGGAAACAGATTAATACCTCGAAGTGCCTGACCAGTAAGCTCTCCGGCGAGAAGTAGGGCCAGCAAAAGCAAGCCATTCATTCGTGCGTAGTGTTTCACAATGTTCTTTGTTAAAAATCTAAACTACTTTAAAAAAAAACTAAAAACACTATCTGAAATTAGTTGTTCATCGCAAAAACAGAACTTTTGACTTTACACTGACATTTACTATCACAAAGGTATGACTAGGCTTAATACCAGCTTCAATGGACTGGAAAACACCCAATTGAGCTAAAATCATCCGTTCCAGCTGGATCTAAAACGCAGTTTACCCTTTACAAGATTAAGGCAGCACGCAAAAAAAAAGCTTCATCCCGAAAGATGAAGCCTTGAAGATAAAAAGTAAGTAGGCCTTACACGTTCGCCAACACCTTAGGCGCTGCGGCCAATATCTCTGCACTGGCACCTTCGCTGTATTGCTGAAAGTTTTTCACGAAAGCTTCGGCCAACTGATTGGCTTTCGCGTCGTAAGCAGTTTTGTCGGCCCAGGTATTACGCGGGCTGAGGATTTCGGCAGGCACATTCGGACAACTTTGCGGCATTTGAACGCCAAATACGCGGTGTGTATTGAATTCTACTTTGTCTAAATCTCCCTCGAGCGCAGCAGTAATCATGGCACGGGTGAATTTGAGCTTCATACGCTCTCCTACGCCATAAGGGCCGCCCGTCCAACCGGTGTTCACCAACCATACATTTACGTTGTTTTCACGCATTTTTTGGCCGAGTAAATCGGCATATTTGGTTGGATGCAATGGCATAAAGGCTTTACCAAAACAAGCCGAGAAGGTAGTTTGTGGTTCGGTAACCCCTACTTCGGTACCTGCTACTTTCGCCGTATAACCCGAAATGAAGTGGTACATGGCCTGACCCGGTGTAAGTTTGCTGATCGGAGGCAATACACCAAAAGCATCTGCAGTCAGGAAGAAGATATTTTTAGGCATACCGGCTACCGATGGCTCCACTGCGTTTTCAATGAAATTAATCGGATAAGCACAACGGGTATTTTCCGTTTTAGCGTTATTGTCGTAGTCCACTTTGGTAGTCCCAGGAAGGAATTCTACGTTTTCTACAATTGATCCAAACTTAACCGCATTCCATATCTCTGGCTCCTTTTCGGCACTAAGATTGATACATTTAGCATAACAACCCCCTTCAAAGTTGAAGATGCTATCACCCCAGCCATGTTCGTCGTCACCGATGAGACCCCGATTTGGATCGGCCGACAGGGTAGTTTTACCCGTTCCTGATAAACCAAAGAAAATAGCTACATCACCTGCATCGCCCATGTTAGCCGAACAATGCATGCTTAATGTATTGTGGTTGTGCGGCAATAAGAAGTTTAATACGCCAAAAATGCCCTTTTTCAATTCCCCAGTATAACCCGTGCCGCCAATGAGTATCATTTTGCGGCTGAAGTTGAGGATGGCGAAGTTATGCTGACGGGTGCCGTCGATGGCTGAATCGGCTTTAAAACCAGGCGCACACACAATGTGCCAATCCGGATCGATGGTATTTTTAATCTCTTCAGCAGTTGGACGCAAAAAGAGGTTGTGACAAAATAAATTTGAGTAAGCCAATTCTGTTACCACACGTATGTTCAGTCGGTATTTAGGATCAGCACAAGCGTACGAATCTTTAACGAATACTTCACGACCAGCCAAATAAGCCTGCATGCGACCCAGGAGGCTATCGAATTTTTCGGGAGAAAACGGAATGTTCACATCCCCCCACCAAACGCTGTCGGCAGTGATTTCGTCTTTAACCACAAAACGGTCTTTGGGGGAACGGCCGGTAAATTCACCTGTATCGGCTGCTAATGCACCTGTGTCGGTGAGCTGACCTTCACCACGTAGAATACACTCTTCGACCAATTCGGCCGGACTGAGGTTCCAATGGGCGGCGGCTACGTGCTGTAAGCCAATAGTAGCTAAACTGGCTTTTTCTGCTTTGAATCCGAATTCATTCATTTTGCTATGTTCTAGAGATAAAATGAGGCTTAAATTTTGATGGCGCAAAGGTACGTTTTATCGTGGCGACTTTAAATAGCGGTGGAAAATCAATTCCAAGCTTTACGCACTTTAGAAAGTAAAACCGTAATTGACACCATCGAACAACAATAAAAAACTACCCTGTAATAATATTCCGCTACCATGACCACTCCATTTGGCGTTGCCATACTTTAACATAGCCACACCAGTACCCATATAAAGCAAGTCAAGAAAGGTATTGATTAGGAGCACCTTGCGAAAAGCCTGCCGCTCTTCCCAAAGATTGAGTTGGCCACTTTGAATCTTTTTATTCAAATCGTAAGTAGCAAACCCTGCAATGGCGCCATCTATAAGTCCCCAAGTCAGATTTTGAACACCAAAACCTTTGATGTATTGATTCGTGCTAAACAATTGTGCCGTTCCCACGCTCACCGACAAAACACTCCAGCCCGTCAGTACACCCATAGCACGGCGTTGATGTTTGATTACATCGTAACTGTCCGCAGCAACAGAAAGGGTATCTAGGCCCTGTTGACCAGACACCCTGAACTGGCTAAAGAGGATTAGAATGAGTAGAGCAAAACGCATGCTTTAAGTTACAAATTACCGACCGATTTGTTTTTAGGGTATTTCACCGAAAAACTATACTCAAGTTGTTGACTTCCGTTGGCAGGCAATGTCTGTTTCCAACGTATAAGACCTTTGTCGTTAATTAGTATTGCGTTACCCAATTTTAAGTCGGTCACTTCAATTTCTTTATTTGCTGAGATTGGAATCACGTCATCAACAATTAGGTTAACGGCCGTTTGATGGCTGTTCTTCATTTTTATTACGTAAGCATAGTCCTTTTTGCGTGAATTGACCAGTTTACGGTCGCTTGTGAAGGTATTTTGTTGCTCGTAAACCACTTGAACACGCTTATCAATACCAAGAGACAATTCGAGTGTATCGCTGTCCCCTGCCAGGAAGTTTAACCAGCTTTCACCCACCAAGGCATTTTCGAGATAAACACGCGCATTACCTGGCAATAAATTTAGTTTTTCCCAATCGGTCACATAGGCCATGAGTAGCACTTCTTTTTGCTGTTTAGGGGCAACGTAATGTCCATAAGTATTGTCAAGTATTTTTTCTTCAAGTGTTACCAAACGTGCTTCATTGTGATTGATTGTCACTCGTTCAGCTGGTTTATATTCATAATTCAGGTAATTTACCTGCTTGGAGGGCGTGCTACTTTTAAGGTTAGAAAATTGAGCTGAAGTCGATTCCAATTGCAACAGATCGTCTTTGTGCGCACGCGGAGCATCTCCACTCATGGGCTGATACATCTGTACAAAATCAAGCACCCAAGGATTGAGAATAGGTTTACTAACAAACTGGGCAGGGACGGCCGAACTAATGGCTATTTCCACATCTTTCCAGTCAATAGCCGTTTGTTGTGTAATCCGAGCTTTGGCGATCAGCTGCAGTGGTTTGGCCAAACTTTCAGCACGTAAATCGTAGAAAGGTTCCCAAAACACATCCGGACAGGTATAAATAATTTCGAGCTTACCCGTAGTCGTGGTAGTTGCCGAGATATCGAGTACCAATTCATGCACAAATTCTGGCAATAACGCCTTACGTTGCGCCAACTGCTGGCGGAGTTTTTTGATGCGTAGGTTATATTGCTCATCCCCCCTTTTAGCTTGGAGGATTTTCATATTGAGATCTGCCAGGCGACTTCGGTAAAAGTCGGCGAGTTTTTGGAGTTCCAAAACACTCATGCCGCTATGGGTACCCCCAACTTGATTATTCGCCAAAATCATTTGTTGTTCTTGTAACAGCACATCCATTTTTACTCTATCCTCCTCCTGCAAGCGCGCGAAAGTTTGAATAGTGTCGAGAAGGCTTTTGACTTCCGGTAAATCATCATTTTGTTTAAGGTAATTCTTTCGCAGCTGATAGGCTAGGACCGTAATCCCGGCTTTATCAGTAGATAGCCGGATGCTACGATCATCGATTTGACCCGCCAAACCGCTCAGCACAATTTGTTGTTCACCGGCCTGCAACTGTAGCTGCGCCAAATGACGGAGTTCTGCGCCTTGTAGATACACTTTTACAGCCTGAAGTTTAGCGGGAATGGCGGCATCAAGCAGCGCTATCCCACCAAGTAGGAGTAATGAAAGGAGGAAACTAAATTTTTTCATCGGGATTGGGTTTGTGGGCAAACGCAAAGTATGCCCCGTTCTTGCCTGCTCCAGGCCATAGTCGTGCCATGAAACGTTAAAAGAAACTTAAAGTCCATAAAAAAAGCCCCAAATGCGGATTGACATCTGGGGCTTTATTTTATTATCGCTTGATTATTCTATTACAAATTCAATACGACGGTTACGTGTGCGGTCTGCATCCGTAAATGAACCGTTGGCACCGCTTGGGCCAAACTTAGGCTCACCTTCACCACGTCCTTCAATATTGATGCGGTCTTCTGCTATTCCCATACTCACCAAACGTGATTTAACACTGTTTGCTCTTTCGAAAGACAAAGTATTATTCAATTCAGCATTACCTACATCATCGGTATGACCAATGATACGAAGTTTAAAGCCAAGGCTCTGTTCCTCGTTCATGTAAGCAACCAAACTTGCCAGGTTTTTCATGTCGGCTGCTTGTTTGATGGCACATGCATCTTGCAATGGTTTTGTGCGTTTTTTAGCACAATCCACAAAGTCGCTTTTGCCTGATTCAAATTCCAATCCTTGTAAATCGGTCAAAATTTTGATGGTCTCTTGTTTGGTTTCCGGCATACAGCCATGACAGCTTACTAAACCGGGTATAGTCGGGCATTTATCTAAATGATCTGGAACACCATCTTTGTCAACGTCCAAAGCAATTCCACTACCGTCAACGTTTATTTTTTCATTACGCTCAGCTCTTTTTCTCAATTGAGCAAGTTCTTCGGATGACCAGCCACAAGTTGATACTTGTAAGGTGGTCATATCCCATTTAGTATTTTCTTTGTCGAAGACGTCTGGAACACCATCGCCATCGCTGTCTTTTTTCATTTCAACTTCCGACATGCGCATTTGACGCTCTAGGCCATTTATTTTCTCTTCGAGCGCGACGATTTGAACATCATGTTTTTTGATTTCTTTGCCCGTTTGATTGAGCTTATTTTCCAGCAAATTCAAATTTTCACTGTATTCAGCATAGGATTGCTGCAACAGCGACCGCGACCAATAAGCCGAACTCCCTTGGCGGTTTGGTCCTAGATGGAAAACAAAATTTAAGTTGATGGTGCCGGCCTTATCTAAATTACGCCCAAAATTATATTCACCACTGCCTGCTGCTCCATTGGTTTTCTGCATAATCAAGGCATCAAAATTATCTGCCAAAATATTATTGATACCAGCTTCTAAATCCACATGAAACCTAGGGTTGATTTTACAACTGACGCCTAAACCAATTGGAATCATTACTGCTAAACCATTGCTTGTACCTGCATCCACTACATCTAGGAATTGGTTGGTATTTAGATTGCGAAGCTGCGCATTGTAATTAATTGCTCCGATACCTACCAAACCATAAAGGCCAAAACGGCGCTCATTTATAATAGGATTGTATTTGTCGAGTGCCATGCCACTAAAACTAAATATACCGACTACTGAACCCGAAAAATAATCTGTTGAAACTTCTACGGCCGCGGGTAAACCAAAATTCGTAATCATATTGGAATTGTTCAATATACCCACTACACTACCGTAGTTCAGGTTTCCCCGAATACCAATGGCTGGTCCGAACCAATAGCCCAATTGAGCACCAACGTTATAGCCGATATCTCCCAAATCAATATATTCATCGCGACGAACATCATGATAAGGCAAAGTTGCGCCACCTGTTAAGGCTAATGTCCAGCGGTTAGGTGATTGCAAATTTCTTTTGGCACGTTGCGCCTGACTTAAACCAGGCAGAAGCAACAAAAAGAATAAGGAAAAGAGTAGAGCGTTTCTCATATGCTACTTTTAAATTTCAGTTCAATAGTTTGATATTATTGACAAATATGCTAAAAATACGGCTAATCGAATCTTTAACTCTTCTTTATGCCTTGGAAAAAAAAGGCTATATCTTATTTGAATATTGCAATTTATAGCCAAAATCCTACAGAAAGTGGTTATTTCCGAATTCGAATAAAAACAATAGTGTGATTAATACAAGAATAAAAATTAATTCTGAAACAAACAAAACGCAGCAATAATCAGCTAAGGAGCGTCTTTACCATTTCATTTGTCTAAAATAGGGAGCACTTGTTAGCAGTCGACTTCCATACCACGAGAACTGTCGGCCATCTACAAGTAAAATTTTGGAATTAGGTAGTTTAAGCTGCAACTCCGCCAAGTGTTTTTCTCCAAAAGGGAAAGGTTCCGAGCTCAATAAAATATAATCAGGCTGCAAATCAAGCAGTTTAGCATTCGGTATAACTGGATAACGTTGTGCTAAGGCTGAAGCTAAATTGACCAATCCAAGGCGTTTCAGTACATCATCTATAAAGGTCTCTTTACCTGCAGCCATCCACGGTTGCTGCCAAATGAGGTAAAGCACGCTTTTGTCCGAATCCAACTTTGGCAAATCAGCAAAGGACTCCGAAATCTTAGCCGTTAATGAAACGGCCATTTCAGCTCTACCTGTAATCTGCCCAATACGTTCCATCATATCGATTGCAGAAGGCAGATCAACTACATCGCTCGCCCAGACGGGGAAACGATCTTCAAGCAATTCGATTTGCTCCAGCTTGTTTTCCTCTTTGTTGGCTATAATTAAATCTGGCTTTAAGGATCGTATTAAATCCAGCCGCAGATTTTTGGTGCCTCCTATCCTTTGTTTGGTTTTAAACCAACTATCTGGAAGTGTGCAAAATTTAGTAATGCCAACAACCTCTTGTTCCAAACCCAACGCAGCCAAAAATTCGGTCTGAGAAGGCACGAGTGAAATAATCCGTTTCGGTGGAAACGGAATTTCAACAGCTCTTCCTGTCTGGTCGATATAACTCGGCATCAGGCAAGGGCCTGGATAATGTCGTGATTGGTGATAATTTGCACGGTTTCGGCATCAATTTTCACCAATACGGCGTTGTTATTTTTATCGATGTGTTTGGCCAGTTCCTGCAAAGGAGTATCTTTTTCAATCACTGGAAATGCAGGTAACATCACTTCGCTCACCTTTTTATGGCGGGTATCAGCCGTCTCAAGACACATTTTGAGGAGATGCGCGTCTGTTAACGAACCGACAAATTGGTCACCCGATTTAACAGGTACTTGACTGATGTTGAAGTGCATCATTTTATGCATGGCCTCTCCTACCGTTTGGCTGGCTTCTACAACCACCATTGGTAAATGCAGACGATTGCTGATACAATCGATTGCGCGCTTCACCTCCGGCTCCAAAAAGCCACGTTCACGCATCCAATCGTCGTTGAACATCTTACCTAGATAACGGGTGCCATGATCATGGAAGATGACCACAACCACATCACTTGGCTTCAGTCGTTCTTTCATTTGCAGCAAACCTGCAATGGCCGATCCTGCACTATTTCCAACAAATATGCCTTCATCGCGTGAAATTTTACGCGTATAAATAGCTGCATCCTTGTCGGTTACTTTTTCAAAATGGTCAATTAGGCTGAAATCAACGTTCTCAGGCAAAAAGTCTTCGCCTATACCTTCGGTGATATAAGGATAGATTTCGTTTTTATCGAATATGCCCGTTTCTTTATATTTTTTGAAAACAGAACCATAGGTGTCTATCCCCCAAACCTGAATGTTCGGATTTTTTACTTTAAGGTATTTGGCCACTCCCGAAATGGTGCCACCAGTACCCACCCCAACAACCAAGTGGGTGATTTTACCTTCGGTTTGTTCCCATATTTCTGGACCAGTTGATTCGTAATGTGCTTGCCGATTGGAGAGATTATCGTATTGATTGGCTTTCCATGAATTGGGCGTTTCAAGCACAAGCCGGGAAGAAACACTATAATAGGAACGCGGATCTTCGGGATCGACATTGGTGGGACACACAATTACCTCGGCGCCGAGGGCACGCAAAGCATCTACCTTTTCTTTCGATTGTTTATCGGTGGTTGTAAAAATGCATTTATACCCTTTCACTATAGCTACAATAGCCAAACCCATACCTGTATTTCCAGAGGTACCTTCAATAATGGTATAACCGGGTTTGAGTTTGCCTGCTTTTTCAGCATCTTCTACCATTTTTAAGGCCATTCGGTCCTTGGTACTGTTACCAGGGTTAAAAGTTTCGACCTTGGCCAATACCGTTGCTTTGATATCGCCTTTGACTTTATTTAGCTCTACCATAGGGGTATTCCCGATGGTTTCAAGTATGTTTTTATGCCACATAGACTGCAAAAATACCCCTTCATCCCGAATTATATTGGATAAGGTTGAAAAGTATGTTTGAATACTGCAAATTTGAGTCCGAGCACCATGAAAATAAGCGCTACCATTATTTGCCTGAACGAAAGTGAGCACATCGAAGCTTGCATACGCTCGCTTTTACCTGTTGTCGACGAAATAATCGTCCTCGATTCGGGTAGTACCGATAATACAGTTGCACAAGCCGAAGCGCTGGGTGCCAAGGTGTTTCGTCAACCATTTTTAGGGCATATCGATCAAAAAAATAAGGCCGTCAGCCTAGCCGCCCACCCTTATATCCTCTCCTTGGATGCAGATGAGGAATTATCCCCAATATTGCAGCAAGCCATACTTCTAGCAAAAAAACAATCCCCAGCTTCAGCATATGGTATGAATCGGCTTAATAATTTTTGCGGACAATGGATACGACATACGGGCTGGTATCCCGACCGGAAAGTACGTTTGTGGCATAGAAACATCGGCCAATGGGGCGGCACCAATCCGCACGATAAAGTGGTCCTACAAAAAGGTGTGGACATTCAATTTTTGACTGGTGATCTTTTGCATTTTACCTACCAAAGCGAAGCTGGTTTTGACACTCAAAGTGATAAATTTGCACGTATTGCTGGTGAGGCCATGTTTAAACAGGGTAAAAATCCAGGTATACTGCCGCCCATATGGCGCGCTGTGTTCCGCTTTATCCGAGATTATTTTTTGAAACAAGGTTTTCGGGATGGCCGTGCTGGCTATATCATTAGTCGAGGTAACGCCCGTTATACCTACTTAAAATATGCCTTGTTAATCCAACTCTATACAAAACGATAAGATGTATATCAGCGGTTTTACTTTCGTCCGGAATGCGATACAATTTGATTACCCTATTGTTGAAGCCATCACATCGATACTGCCCCTTTGTGATGAAGTAGTCGTTGCCGTTGGTAAAAGCGAAGACGATACTTTAGGGCTTATCCAAAGCATCGATTCTCCCAAAATTCGCATAATTAAAACTGTATGGGACGATAGTCTGCGGGAAGGCGGTCGAGTTTTGGCTGAAGAAACCAACAAAGCCTTCGCCGCCATTTCTCCTGAAGCGGATTGGGCATTTTATATACAGGGCGATGAAGTGATTCACGAAAAATACCATGAAGTGATTCGGAACGCCATGCATTTTTATGGCGATAAAAGCGAAATACAAGGATTGCTATTCAAATACCTGCACTTTTATGGTTCTTACGATTATATAGGCATCAGCCGGCGTTGGTATAGCCAAGAAATCCGCATCATCCGTAACGATAAATCAATTCGCTCCTACCGCGATGCACAAGGCTTTCGACGCGACAACAACAAGCTACAAGTGGCCAGGATTCCTGCTTATGTTTACCATTATGGTTGGGTAAAACATCCCAGTTTACAACAAGCGAAACAAAGGAATTTTCACAAAATGTGGCACGATGATCAGTGGATGGCCGAAAAAATACCTGATGTATCGGAGTTCGATTACAGCAATATCGATTTACTTAAAAAGTTCGAGGGTACCCACCCACAGCTCATGCAAAAACGCATTACTGCTATGAACTGGAAATTTGATTTTGACCCAACCAAAGCCCAATGGACCGTCAAAAGTCGTCTGTTATTTTGGTGGGAAAAACTCACAGGTCGTCGGCCTTTTGCATACCGAAATTACAAAATAAAGCAGCTATGATGCGATTATTTGGGCTGATTATTTGCCTGAGCTGTTTCGCTTTTATACAAGCCGACAGTCTAAAAATCATCCAAAAACGCCTGCCTTACTACTGCTCAGCGCCACGCACCAAAGCCGTACGTTATGTGATGCTGCATTATACGAGCGATGCACTTGAAAACCCGACCAATCCAATGGATGTCGATAAAGTACTCTCCATTTTCAAAAGATATAAGGTTTCCGCCCATTATTTAATCGACCGCGAAGGCACTATTTATAGTTTGGTAGATGAAAGTCGTATTGCTTTTCATGCCGGCAAAGGCTATTTACCCCACGACATAAGCACGCAAAACAGCTTAAATGGCCAAAGTATTGGCATTGAGCTGCTAGCCGTAGGTACACAAACCGAAATGCAGAAGTTGGGCGTAATCAACTATCCGCTTATTCCTGAATCGGCCATTGGCTTCACCGAGGGACAATATCAAAGTCTAAAGCAGTTGTTGGCCCAACTTGCTGCTACATATCCCGACTTCCAGCTCAATTGCAGGCAAGTCGTTGGGCACGACACCTACGCACCCGAGCGCCGCGGGGATCCCGGTCAATTGTTCGACTGGCAAAAGCTTGAGTTGCCCAACTAAATACCGGCTTTGTGGTTTAGCTTTGTACAAAATCAGCTTATGCGCTATTTCCTGCTTTTTTGCATCTTAGTACTGACTTCGACCCTCGAGGCTCAGGATAAAAAACTTGTCTACCAATTTAAAATTCAGGAAGAAATTGGCCCTGCTGCTTGGCGTACAACCCAAAAAGCTGTCCAAGAAGCCGAAGATATGAATGCGGATTACATCCTCATTCACATGAACACCTACGGGGGTATGGTTGATGCTGCCGATAGCATTCGTACTCGTTTATTGAATGCCAAGCCGATTGTTTTGGTTTTCATAGACAACAATGCCGCTTCGGCAGGTGCCCTCATTTCGATTGCTTGTGATAGTATTTACATGCGGAAAAGCGGATCTATTGGTGCAGCAACCGTAGTAAATCAAACCGGCGAAGTGGTGCCTGATAAATATCAATCGTATATGCGTGCCACCATGCGCGCTACGGCTGAATCGACCGGTCGCGACCCTCGTATTGCCGAAGCGATGGTAGACCCAACGGTCTATATTGAAGGTATAATTGACTCTGGCAAGGTCCTAACTTTTACCAGTTCCGAGGCTTTGCGCTATGGTTTCAGCAACGGCACGGCCGAAAGTATAGCTGAAGTACTGGCCTTAGCGGGTGTACGTGACTATACCGTCGTAAAACAACAGCTCACAGCACTCGATCGCCTCATCAATTTATTGGTTTCACCCGCGGTGAGTGGGATTTTGGTGCTCGTTATTTTAGGCGGCATCTATTTTGAATTGCAGAGTCCAGGTGTTGGGTTTCCGATATTGGCAGCCATTACGGCTGCCATTTTGTACTTCGCCCCGCTTTATTTGGAAGGATTAGCGGCCAATTGGGAGATACTATTATTTGTGATTGGTTTGGCATTACTGGCTCTTGAGCTCTTTGTTATACCTGGCTTTGGAGTAGCGGGCATTGCTGGCATCACCAGCATACTCATCGGGCTGGTATTTTCTTTGATTCAGAACGATGGTTTTGATTTGGAGTTGGCTGGAACAACCGAGGTTTTAACTGCGCTAGCTACCGTGCTCATCCCTTTTACAAGCATAGTGGTTTTCCTATTTCTTTATGGCGAAAAACTACTTGCACGCAGAGGTTTCCGTCGTTTGGTTTTACAAGATGTACAATCACCAGCAGCGGGTTATGTGATTGCCGACCAACATCACCTGATTGGCGCCAAAGGCATCACCAAAACTACCCTTCGGCCTACGGGTAAAGTAGAAATTGCAGGTGAACGTTATGATGCCCGTGCCGAAATTAGCTTTATTGAGACTGGGGTGGCCATAGAAGTCGTTGGCCAGGAACGCTTTGAGCTAATTGTGCGTATTTCCTGAACGAAATGCAAGCTTTGGCGGATTATCCTTCGGTACACGCCGTGATTTCGCTACCTTTGTATCCCGTACACAAAACCACACCATGGCATCTGTGAAATATATTTTTGTGACGGGAGGCGTTACTTCTTCACTGGGTAAAGGCATCATTTCGGCATCACTAGCCAAACTTTTGCAAGCCCGCGGCTACTCCGTCACCATTCAGAAATTTGACCCCTACATTAACGTAGACCCGGGCACCCTCAATCCTTATGAACATGGCGAGTGTTTCGTGACCGACGACGGTGCTGAAACAGATCTCGATCTTGGTCACTACGAGCGCTTTTTGAATGTACCTACCTCACAAGCGAATAATGTAACCACCGGTAGGATTTACCAAACGGTAATAGAAAAAGAACGCAAAGGGGATTACCTAGGCAAAACCGTTCAGGTAATTCCGCATATCACCAACGAAATCAAACGCCGCTTTCAGATTTTAGGAAAAAGTGGCAAATACGATATCGTAATCACCGAAATTGGTGGTACAACCGGTGATATTGAATCTCTACCCTACATTGAAAGTCTGCGCCAGCTGCGTTTTGAGCTGGGAGAAGTAAACTGTCTTGTCATCCACCTTACCCTCATCCCCTACCTCAGTGCGGCTGGGGAGTTAAAAACCAAACCTACCCAGCACTCCGTAAAAATGCTGCTCGAGCAAGGCGTTCAGCCCGATATTTTGGTCTGTCGCACCGAGCATCCCATCAACAAAGAAATCCGCCGGAAAATTGGTCAGTTCTGCAATGTACAGCCCGAAGCCGTTATAGAAGCCCTCGACGCGAGCACTATCTATGAGGTTCCTTTGCATATGTTAAAAGAAGGGCTCGACGTTATTGCGCTGAAAAAACTGCAACTCAGCTACGACCAAGAACCGGATATGGAGCACTGGAAAACCTTTCTGGCCCGTTTGCGCAAACCACTCACAGAAATTAGTATTGGCCTGGTAGGCAAGTACGTAGAACTTAAAGATGCCTATAAGTCGATAGCTGAGGCCTTTTTACATGCCGGCACGTCTAATCAATGCAAG
>JBDNIH010000120.1:0-1724 GCA_041688385.1 Bacteroidia bacterium | reverse complement strand
GTATGGGTATGGGTTTTATAGAAGAGCATGGTTCGAAAACAAAAAAAAGGACGCGTTAGTTTGAAAGCACAATGCTACGGAAATTTTGAGTGGTATTTGGCCATCTCGTAACAGCGCGCAAGGTGTTTAAGCGAACCGTTAGGCCAACGGCAATACCAATCAACATAGGGTTAACGTTCATCGATAGCATACTTGCCAGGGCCCAAAAATAACAAAACCAAAAACCCCAAAGTATACAATAGTGGCAATTCCAGTTTGCCAAAACCTGCCGAGGCGTTTACTTCAAAAACAACAACTCCCATGGTAAACAAAAGCGGTAGCAGCGCTAGCCGCGTCCACAAACCGAAAAGCAGCAAAAGCGAGCAAACAGCCTCCGCAAAAATGACCAGCTGCAACGAAAGTTCACGCCCTAACCCCAACGGGTCGGCAAAGCTGAACTTGAGCAGTTCGTAAGTATCAATTTTCGGCCAAGCATGACCGAATATCATCATCAAGCCTAGACCAAATCGGAGTAAAAGCAGACTGAATTCATGCAGGCCCTTACTACGGCCTGTCAGAAATTTGCGTAAAGGACGATTGGCCATCAGGGAATTTGGTAGCTGAGCAGTAGCGTTTGCGGGTTTTTTAATGCTGTTTTCCGCTCAACAACGATGTGAACAGTCTTTTGACCAGCTGGAACGGTATACACCGCCTCGCCTTTGTTTTTCGGCAAGACCTGAAGTCCGGCGCCGACCAACGATTGACCTTCCGCTAATTTCCCGATGTAGTATTCAGCTTTTTCATCACCATTCGACATTTTGAGACGAAGCGTTTTGTCGCCGGTGACCACGATATAAGGTTGTCGCAGTAGTTTGCTGTTGTAGTCGTATTCTTTTAAGCCCGGCAGCACTTCGCCATCTGTCCAAAATAGTTCGGCCATCAACTTGCCAGTATTGTGGTATTTTTTTTCGATGCCATGTTTTTTACCCGACCGGTACGTCACTTCTTGGTACAAAATACCATCTTCATAATACCATTTCGATGGGCCGTCTTTTACATTGTCTTTATAGCTGATTTCCGACTCCGCTTGCCCGTTGGTGTAATATTGTTTCGCGGCTCCATCTCTTCGACCATCCACATAGCTGACCTCATTTTTTATTTTACCGTCTTCGTAATAGTTTTTTTGTGTGCCTTCCGCACGGCCAGCCGCATTTTTTGTAAGTGGCTGGGCTGAATCTTTTTCAGAAACAGGATCAGCGCAACTAATTAGTGCCAGAAGACCTAAGAGACAATATTTCATAGCAGTATTTGAAAATGGATATTGGTATGCTCACCCGTTAATTGACAAGTAAGTTAAAATTCGTCGTAATTCAATCTGCTTTTTTGAAAGATATGACTTTGGCCGCGCCCGGTCGAAACCCCCTCTAGTCAAGTATCGGGCATCGAGCCAAAGGTGTCAGTCCTGCGTTTGCCGAACTAAGCTTGTCGACGTTTTGATTTGAGAGGACTAGAAACAGAAACGTATTTTAGCCTAAGCGTTGGGTTTAAAGAGGCTTATAAATTAGTTGCCCGCTAAGCTGTGGACAAGCAGGTAAAAACAATAGAAAACCGCCCCAACTGGGGCGGTTAAAGCGGTGGTCTGTTTTGCGACCAATTATTCTGCCTGTTTTTGTTCTGGTGCATGAGGAAGTGCCTTCCTATTTTTTTGCTGTAGCGACCGTGCAGCCCGGAGCTCGTCGTGCTTT
>JBDNIH010000119.1:0-2741 GCA_041688385.1 Bacteroidia bacterium | reverse complement strand
CGCAAGGATGTTTGCAAGGACGTCAGCGTCCAGCCATTGGCTAAGGGGCTAATGGGTAATTCAGGCTGCGTTTTATAGGCAAACACAAAATTGCCCACCGCCTCACTCACCTTATGCTCGAAACTTACTGAGGCCGTCAGGTATTTCCTCAAATCTCCAGAAATCCAGACGCTATGCATGCGGGTGGCTAAAAAACGATCGAGCAAACCCAATTGCGCCGTGGCGGCAAAGGCTTGTGTTGATACGCTCATCACCTTGTTATCGGCCAGATAGGCCTGGTCGATACCCATAGCTTCTAGGTCGTTTTTGTACTGATACCCCACAATCGCCCATTTCTTCCGGTCAAGGAAATGTTCGACCTGAAAAAATTGTTTTAACCGATCATCGCGTACCCCGTAAGCCAAGTAGCCCTGCCATATGTACCTTTTGCTGAAGAACCGGTTGGTTTTTATACCGAGACGAAAACGATTGCCTTCGACGGGGTTCTGTCCGTAAAGGAATAAATAGGGGCCAAAATCGACTTTTCCAGCCCGATAAAAGCCTGAAAAAGCGAGTTTTGCCAACTCCGCCATGCCTTTAATGGGGCCATACCGTTTTACCGAATCCACAACTTCCGACATACGCCGTTCTCTTTCGGTTGGTGGCGTGTGGCGGTTCTCCTCCCAAAAAGCTGCATCCATGTCAAAGGCATCCACAGCTATATCAATAGGTTTGTCGAAGAAATAACCAGACTTCGGCTGATTCACAACCATATTCCGGTTGGTCATTTGCACATAGGCCACAGCGCCGAAGATGATTTCAGTGATATCGCCAAAGTCGATGTACATCTCCAACTTGGCCGGCAACCACGGACCCGCTGCAGTTTGTACGAGCTCTTGTTTTATGCTGAGCTTGTCGATATAATTAATATTCGCCTCATCGGGTGTTTCGATTTCAATACTGCGCAGTGCAAAAACTTCATCCTCGATATACATAACCCCTGAAAAAGCCAGGTCTTTGGGGCGTTTGGGTTTAATTTTTATTGCATAAATTTTTTCACCCCGCTCGCCATAGCTGCTGTCGATAAGATAATATTCATAATACAACCGCCCCTCGCCCGCCAAAGGCGACACGAACAACTTATCGAAAATGGGGACCCAATCTTGGTAAAAGTTGAAATCACGAAAGCTCGAACCCATCATTTGGGCAACAAATTCCCCGTCTTCAAGGCCAACGCCATCTAGTCGTGAAGCCCGAATATTCTCCTTACGGCGGTACGGATTGGCATTGTAATAAAAATCAGAGATGGACTCCGAAAAAAACAACGGCAAAAGGTAACGTTGCTCCCCGTCATGCATCATTTTGAGGCTATCGAACAAAGTAACAAAGGGCTTCATCAGCCTTTTATCTCGTACCCGGTCGCTGACCTTGTCCATATCCACCTCGAGCTTGGTATAACTCTCGTATTCAAAAGCGCTCAACTGGCGGCGGTCATTGAGGTCGCGTTTGCGCCAAACTCCCCGCAAAATGCGGAAAGCTGGGTTTTCGCCGGCGCGTATCACCACTTCTCCCAATTGTGCAATGTTGGGCTCGAGTTTAAAGGTTATGGTTTGGTTGTCCGATTTGCGGATGTAGACCGACTTCTCCAAAAAGCCCACCACTTTTACGGTCAGGGAATCGCCTACTCGCCGCGTTTTAAGGGTGTATTTGCCGTCGATATCGGTCGTAGTACCACTGGTGGTTCCCTTAAAATAAACGCCAGCAAAAGGAATAGGCATAGCATTGCCGCCGTCTACTACCTGACCCTTGATAATGAACTCGGGACCGACTAGGTTGGTAACTTTAATATTGGTTTGTGGGAGGGGCAGGTTGCGGATTTTGTCTTGCGCTATAAGCTCACCAACCGATGCCCCAGAAAAGCACAGCAGGAGAAGCAAACGAATACAAAAAGCAAAAAATCGCGCGCCAGGAGTATACAAGATGTTGCAAAATTAGTTTTGTTCTTCAGCCCGACCAACTTTGTGCCTTAAAATGCCAGCAGATGTGCCAAAATACCCGCTAAAGGGTATAAAACCCTGCGCTGACCACCGAAAAGTTATGCCAATGAGCCCTCTCCCAACAATAAGGCTCCGCTACTGTGGCTAATCTCTACCCAACCATCTTCCAATACCTGATTGCTTGTCCCGATTCGTTTCCCAATTTCGAGCCATTCGTTGGTCAAGGGGTACAGCAAATTTGTTGTCGTGATTCCTTCTACGCGGCCTACCGGCATAAGTGAGAGTATCGTTCCGGCGGCATACCATTTGCGGAAATAAAGGGGCAATTGGTAAACCCGGCTGTGGTCATCGATGAGGCTAAGCTGAATTCGGCCTGCATATTTCACCAAATTACTAAAATTAGCGTAGGTATGATCGAAGCGCTGACCCGTAGCCCATACCACATTTGCGGCGTGGTGACCTGCTTCGAGCAAGTAATCGATCCCTTTTTCGAGGTCTGTTTTTTCTTGGTCGGGTCGGTGCAAAACCAATAACGGTTGTTGCGAAACGATGTGTTGCTCTAACTGCTGGGTAGAGTCGAAATCACCCAAAACGGCATCTACTTTGATGCCCCGCAACACCAGCCGATCGATGGCGCCATCCAGCGCCAGCACAAAAGGGCTCCACTCTAACAATTGCCCCAAAAGCTCATCGCTGCACGCTGCCCCATTGGCTACGATGAGGGCGGGTTCTTGCTTATCGCGGACGATGTGGTGGCTGGACATT
>JBDNIH010000118.1:0-2480 GCA_041688385.1 Bacteroidia bacterium | reverse complement strand
ATTTATGGTTCAGTTGAACTGTTACTGGAACCGTGACAACCGCTACTATAAAGCTGGAAGCTGGCATGGCAACAAAGCACTCGATGGAGGGACCTTATTTACGCAGTTTTCACACTTTATCGATATTTTGTATTGGTTGTTCGGTGATTTACAAAACATCAAAAGTCGGTTTTACGATTTTAATCATGAGGGTATGACTGATTTTGAGGACTCAGGTATCGTCACTTTTGATTTTTTGAATAGCGGCACGGGGGTACTGAATTTTTCAACCTCAGTATGGGATAAAAATCTCGAAAGTAGCATGACCATTATCGCTGAAAACGGAGCCGTGAAAATTGGTGGTCAGTATATGGACAAAGTAGAATATTGCCACGTAAAAGACTATGAGATGCCTGATTTGGCACCAACCAATCCTGGCAACGATTATGGAGCCTATAAAGGTTCGGCACAAAACCACAATTATGTGATCGAGAATGTTTTGGATGTAATTCACAACCGGGCAACCATCACTACCAATGCCCTTGAAGGATTAAAAGTGGTAGAAATTATTGAAAGAATTTACAAGTACAGCAATATTGGATAATAAAAACCAAAACAATGAATATTAAAGGCTCAAAAATTTTAGTTATTGGCGGTGCCGGATTTATCGGCAGTTTTGTTGTTTCAGAACTTTTAAAAGAAGATGTTGCAGAAGTTGTGGTTTATGACAACTTCGCTAGAGGTCAACGTGATTATCTTACTGAACAGCTAAAAGACGCTAGGTGTAGTGTTTTTCCTGTAGGTGGTGATATACGTGAAATCGATATATTGAATGCAGCGATGGAAGGCAAAGACTATGTAATCAGTTTGGCGGCCATGTGGTTGTTGCATTGTAAAGATTACCCGCGTACTGCTTTTGAAGTGAATATTGCAGGCACGTTTAACATACTAGAGGCTTGCGTTAAAAATAATATTAAAAAGCTGGTCTGGTCTTCTTCAGCTTCTGTTTATGGCGATGCGGTTGAGCTTCCTATGACAGAAAATCATCCGTTTAATAATAAAAATTTCTACGGAGCTTCTAAAATTGCTGGCGAAGCCATGGCGACGGCCTTTAATGACCGTTACGGACTACCAGTAGTTGGCTTACGTTATATGAATGTTTATGGGCCACATCAGGACCAAACAGCAGCCTATACAGGAGTTGTACCTATTATGTTAAATAAAATTGAAGCCAATGAGTCGCCAGTCATCAACGGTGACGGCAGTCAGGCCTACGATTTTATTTATGTAGAAGATGTTGCCCGCTGTAATGTTGATGCACTGAAAAGCGATATTAATTTCGGTATGTACAACGTAGGTACTGAAGTGCAAACTTCTATCAAGGAACTTTGTGATTTGATTTTGGAATTGAAACAATCAAAGCTTAAAGTAACCTACAAACCTTACTCTGAGGATGATGCCCGCTCACTGGTGCAGAACCGCATTGGATCGCGCGTAAAAGCCGAACATGAAATAGGGTTTCTCTATAAGTATAGTTTACGCGAGGGCTTGCTCAAGCTTATCGATTGGAGAATTGAAACTGGACTCGATAAAGCATAATAAGTAGAAATGAAGCGTATAGCAGTTATTGGAGGGGGCATAATCGGGCTGGCAACAGCCTACAAACTCCTTGTAAAACACCCAGGATTGAAGCTGGATCTTTTTGAAAAGGAAGATCGTCCTGGACGACATCAATCGGGCAGAAATAGCGGTGTTTTACATTGTGGCCTCTATTACCAGCCAGGGTCACTGAAAGCAAAACTGGCTGTAGAAGGGATACGCGAAATGACTGACTTTTGCAGAGCACATGAGATAACCCATGAAATCTGCGGGAAAGTGGTGGTCGCCTCTACGCCAGAACAAGACGAAACTTTGCGTGGATTAGCCAAACGTGGGGAAGCCAATGGACTCCAAGGTTTGAAGTTTTTGAACAATTCAGAACTTAAGGCAAGAGAGCCCATGGTTAGGGCTACTTCAACTTTGTTGGTGCCCGAAGAAGGGATAGTCGATTACAAAGCCGTCATGTATAAGTTGGTTGTTTTGATTGAAGAAATGGGCGGAAGTGTTCATTTTAACAGCCCAGTGTGGCGCATCAATCAAAGCAAATCTGGAGAATTGGTGGTTATTACCGAGAAAGGTAGTTATACCTTTGACCGGCTCGTAAGTTGTACGGGATTACATTCCGACCGAACCTTCTCTAAGTTTACAGCCAAAAAAAGCCCATTGCGTATTGTACCTTTTAGGGGTGAATACCTCAGCTTTAAGCCTGAATTTGAGTATATGGTGAACCACTTGGTTTATCCTGTTCCGGATGTGAATTATCCCTTTTTGGGGGTACACTTCACGCGTATGGTATCAGGCGAAAGAGAAGTTGGCCCCAATGCCGTACTTGCTTTCAAAAGAGAAGGGTATAGCAACAGAGATTTTAACTTCAATGATACTTTGGAAAGTCTCACCTATGT
>JBDNIH010000117.1:0-1145 GCA_041688385.1 Bacteroidia bacterium | reverse complement strand
CACACCTTGGGCGGGAGCTATCTTCGCTTTGGAAGTGCTGGCGCTAAAAAAAATGCGCTATGATGCCATTTTGCCAGTTTTGGCTACAGCTTGGCTGGCACATGGGGTTTGTCTGCTTTGGTCTGTTCAACACAGCAGTTACAGCGCGGGAAGTCTTCCAGATTGGCAATTTTCAACGCCTTTTTGGGTCGTTAGCTTAGGTTTGGCCAGCGGCTTATGTGCACTTCTTTTCGTTCGCACGACCCATTTTTTCAGAAAGACATTTGCGCTCATCCCCTACCCGCCTTACCGACCACTACTTGGCGGTTTAATGCTGGCTTTGCTGTTTTTGATACCTGGCAGTTTGCGGTATGCGGGTTTGGGGTTATCGATTATAGCGGCTGCTTTTACCGAAAAACTCCTGCCCTGGGATTTTTTACTGAAGCTGCTATTTACAGCCTTCACCTTAGGCGCTGCCTTCAAAGGCGGTGAAGTGACCCCGCTTTTTTTTATGGGCGCCGCACTGGGTAATGTATTGTCCCTTTTTATTCCTTTACCGATGGCGCTATTAGCTGCACTCGGCTTTGTAGCAGTTTTTGCTGGCGCTACCAATACACCCATCGCTTGCTGGATAATGGGTATGGAGTTGTTCGGTTGGGAATATGGGCTTTTTTTGGGGCTGGCGTGTTGGGCTGCCTTTTTGGCTTCTGGTCACCGCAGCATTTACGGCAACCAACCTTTATCACCGGTGCGGAGATACATTCGGCACCGATACCTCCTGAAAAGCAGGGCCAAACAAAAAGGAGCATACCTTTGAAATTGGCCTTGTCTAATTAACGTCCCAATGAAAAAATCAGCGCTGTCCATTTCGTTAATCGACCCACGGGATAACCAACAATTTTTGGAACGTATCGGTGAGCTGCATACCGGAAGTCGAGCTTTGTGGGGAAAAATGAGCGTCAACCAGATGTTACTTCACTGTTTGTTGCCATTAGAGCTCGCAGCGGGCGAACGTGACATGGCGGTGAATCGTTTTTTGGCCTTTTTCGGGCCGATAAGTAAACGTCTTTTTCTCAAAAATCCGTCCTTTGGTAAAAATTTACCCACGGCACCGGAGCTGGTCATCTCATTTCAACCTGACTTTGACATTACCCGCCAGACTTTGT
>JBDNIH010000116.1:0-5583 GCA_041688385.1 Bacteroidia bacterium | reverse complement strand
GTATTTACCACCAACTACCAGCAGTTAAATGAGCAGTCGTTGCAAGTCAGGTACTGCGGCTTACGCGACGGCGATGCCCGTGCCGCTTTCAAAAACACCACTTTTGATATCCGGGCGTACAAGCGCATTGAGATGTTTATCCATGCCGAAGGTCCTAACCTGCGGGATGGTGATGTGACCGCCTTTGTGCGCTTTGGTAACGACTACACCCAGAACTACTACGAATATGCCCTGCCGTTGATTATGACGGGTGATGGGGTATCCGATCCCAACCTGATTTGGCCGGTGGAGAACAGTCTGAATGTGACCTTTCAAGAGTTGAACAAAGCCAAACAGTTGCGCAACGAAGCCCGTTGGCCTTTTAATACCCCCTTCGTTTATATCACCGACCGCGGCCACCGCATCACGGTTTTGGGTAATCCCAACCTCAGCCAGGTGCAGGTAATTATGTTGGGAGTACGCAACCCCAAAGCCGATGGTGACGACGAAGATGATGGGCTCGAAAAATGTGGTGAGGTATGGTTCAATGAATTGCGGCTCACCGAATTCGACAACCGCGATGGTTGGGCAGCCACTGGCCAAATGAATATGAAGATGGCCGATTTTGGTAATGTGAGTCTAACGGGTTTACGTAAAACGATAGGCTTTGGTGGGGTAGAATCGAAGGTGAGTGAAAGAAGCCGCGATGATTTGTTCCAATACGATCTGGCGTCGAGTTTTGAGTTCGGCCGTTTTTTCCCAGAGCGGTTTGGTTTACGCATTCCCCTGTATTTTGGTTACGGCGAATCGTTCAGCCGACCGGAGTACAACCCCATCGACCAAGATATTTTATTGGAAACAACCCTAAGTCAGGTCGACGATCAAGTTACCCGGGATTCCATTAACCGTGTCACCGAAACCTACATCCTTCGCCGCTCTATCAATATCACCAACATGCAGAAGATGCGGATGCGGCAACGTAAACCGCAGCCTTGGGACATTGAAAACTGGAATGTCACCGCTTCGTATTCGGAGAACTATATGCGCAATCCATTTACCGCCTATAGTAGCATCAAAAATTACCGGGGGTCGTTGGGCTATACGTTCGCTGGTCAGCCCAAAAACTACCGACCTCTAGCTAAAGTTATACGTTCGCGTAAGTTGTTGTGGGTGAAAGATTTCAACTTCTATCTCATGCCGCAGAGTTTTAGCGTCCGCGCCGATCTCGACCGTTTGTTCCAAGAAACCCAGCTGCGCAACAACAGCGATGGCGGTGCGGGCATTGATCCTACGTGGAATAAAAACTTCACTTTTAATCGTTTTTACAATCTGCGCTACGATTTAAGTCGCTCTCTCAAAGTAGAATACGATGCGACCATGCTCACGCGCATCGACGAGCCATTCGGGCGTATTGATACGGAGGAGAAAAAAGACACCATACTGAACAATCTGCGGGAGCTCGGTAGGCCAACCCGTTATCAGCACAGTGCCAATGTGAACTACCAGCTGCCTTTTAATAAGTTTAAGCTGCTCGACTGGATCAACAGCACCTATCAATACCAGGCCACCTATGAGTGGATGGCTGCGCCCTTGGCTGCTGAAAGTTTGGGCAACTCCATTCAAAATTCACAAACAAATCGGTTTAATGCCAATTTGAATATGATGAATCTATACAATAAATCGGGCATACTCCGGCGCATCAACCTCAACCAACCCCTCCGCGACGAAGCCAAAAAGGAGGCAAAGAAAAAGGGGGAGAAGGAAGGGGATAAAAATCAGTTTGGCGAAAAAAACAATGCGGGTCCCCGCGCTGGACAGCCTAAAAATACCACGCCACAAGATTATACCTGGAACATCCCGCGCAACTTGATGAAGACGCTCATGATGGTGAAAAATGTGTCGGGGAACTACTCCATCACCCAGGGAACAATTTTACCCGGTTTTACGCCCGATCCGCAGTACATCGGCAACAATTTCGACAACAATGCCCCCGGTTTGCCTTTCACCTTTGGTTCGCAGGCCGACATTCGCAGAACCATAATTCAGCGGGGCTGGCTCACCAGCGACACCAATTTGAATGCCTTGTACATGACCACCCGCAATGTAAACATTCAGGGCCAGGCAACGATTGAGCCTTTTAAGGAGTTTAGGATCACGCTGAACGTGACCAAAAGCCAGAACTACCGCTATTCCGAAAACTTTCGTGCCGATAGTTTTGGCGACATCGTTAACCTCAACCAACTAGAAAGCGGCGATTATTCCGTTTCTGTTATCAGCTGGAAAACCTCTTTCGAAAAAATGGTCATCGACCCGAACGAAGTAGGTTATCTGGAGTCGGATGCCTTCAGGCGATTTGAATTAAACCGTATCGTTATTGCCGACAGACTCGCCGTCGACAATCCGAACTCAATTGGCCGCGGCAGTGTAGACTCCATTTTCCCCGACGGTTACAGCCGCAAGTCGTTAGACGTTTTGGTGCCCTCTTTTATCGCCGCTTACACCGGTCAAAATGCCGCCACAGCTGACCTGGGTATATTCCCGAAAATCCCACTTCCCAACTGGCGTATCAGTTATACCGGTTTAAGTAAGTTTGCCTGGTTTAGAGAACGTTTCCAAAGTATCACCTTCAACCACAGCTACCGCTCGGTATATACGGTAAGTAATTTTTCGACCAACCTGATTTATGGCGACACCAAATTGCCAGCTAGTGTAAGAGATACCCTCGGCAACCAGGATTTTTATCCCAAATATCAAATTACCCAAATCACCATCAGCGAGCAGCTGGCTCCTTTGGCGGGTGTTGATTTGACCACCAAAAACAATATCACCGTGCGTTTGGAATACAAACAGATGCGTACACTCACCCTTACGCTGCTCAACAACCGCCTCAACGAAATGCGGTCGAACGAGTTTACCATCGGGCTGGGGTATCGTTTTACGGCATCCACCTTGCCGTTTCTGTTTAATGGCCGAAGCTCCAAAACGAACAATGATTTGAACGTTCGTTTCGACTTGAATATCCGCGACAACAACAGCGTCCTTCGGGATCTGGACGGATTTGAACCGCAGCCGTCGGGTGGTGGCCGGAATGTGTCTATCAAACCCAGCATCGATTATATCTTGAACGACCGCGTCAATCTCCGTTTTTTCTACGATTTTGTACTCAACAAGCCCTTCATTTCGACGGCTTTCCCGACCACCCAAACCAGCGGTGGGTTGAGCATTCGATTTACCATAGCTAACTAAGTGCACAGCTCAGATAAAGCTGTATTTTTACGAAAAATATTATCCCTATGAGCGTTCCCGCCAATTTGAAGTATACCAAAGAACATGAGTGGATTTTGATCGAAGGCGATCAAGCTACAGTAGGCATCACCGACTTTGCCCAAGGCGAATTGGGTGATATCGTTTTTGTAGAGATTGAAACGGTAGGCCAAGAGGTTGCCCGCGATGAAGTTTTTGGTTCCGTTGAAGCCGTTAAGACAGTATCCGACCTTTTTATGCCTCTTTCAGGCACCATTACTGAAAAAAACGACGGACTTGATAAAGTTCCTGAAGCCGTAAATAGCGATCCTTATGGTGAGGGTTGGATGATTAAAATGAAAATTTCGAACCTCAGCGAGATCGATCAGCTGTTGACGGCCGATGCTTACGCGGAACTTACGGGTCACTGAGCCTGACGCAGCGAGAATTCGCATCATACGCCGGACAGGGTGGAAAAAATTTGTGCTCTACAATTTTCCCGCCTTTTTTTGGCTTCTAGTCATTTTTACGCTCACCGGACTGGCCGGCGAAAATTTCGGCGAAAGCAATTTGTTTTCGGGAGATAAAATCATCCATGCGCTGCTATTTTTTATTCTGGTGACTTTAAGTATGCAGGGTTTTAATAAGCAGCAACTTTTCCCAAATCTGCGCTACGAGTCAGGATTTTATGCCTTGGCCACGGGTTTTCTTTTTAGCGGCTTAACGGAGATTATGCAAGGGCTGTTTTTGCAAAGTCGCTCTGCCGACCCCTACGATTATATTGCGAACACCGTAGGATGTGTCCTAGGATGGCTCTTTTTTAACTTCATCGTCCTCCAAAAACGTTAAAATGATTCCCTATCTCCGGCGGCTAAATGAAAAACGATTTCTCTTTTTTGAAATCGGTTTGATTATCGCCTTGGGAGTAGCCCTCCTTTTTTTTAACTGGAAATTTTATACCCCGGAGCATGAAAACCCGGTTTACTACGATTTTGAGTCCGACCGTATTGAGCAAATCGACTTACAAACCCCATCTACCTCCCAACGCACCTTTAAACCACCACCGCCAGAAGTCGTGCTGAACAATGAACCTCTTTCTGGCGATATCCAAACCGTACTCGAAAATACGCTGATTGAAACACAATTGGCTACCACCGAAGTGATGGGCGCCAACGATATCGCCATTCCCGCCAGTGCTTTTGGCTACCAAAATGGAGGGATGCCCACAGAAGCTACCGTTAATGAACCCGAAATATTTGCTATCGTAGAGGTGATGCCTGAGTTTCCGGGCGGAAGTGCAGCCCTATTGAAATATTTGGCAAGCAAAATACGCTATCCCGATCTGGCCCGCGAAAATCGGGTGGAAGGACTAGTGGTGGTGCAGTTTATCATCGACGAAAAAGGAAAAATTAGTGGCGTCATCATATTACGTGGCATTGGTGGTGGCTGCGATGAAGAGGCCATACGGGTGATTCAAGCGATGCCCGATTGGCAACCAGGCCTACAGCGGGGCGTGCCCGTGAAGGTGAGATACAATGTGCCGGTACGTTTTGTACTGAAACGAGATTAATTTTTTGGTTAAGCCGTAAGATTTCGGCGACTTTGTATTATTTTAGAGCCTTATACGTTTGATTGAAAACGCATCCCCATGGAATTAAAAAAGAATCCTGAAGCCGATCTGAACAAACAGCGCGGCATCTTTTTTCAAATCGGCATGATCATCTCTGTCGGATTGATGCTTTTTGCCTTCACTTATTCCAGCAGCGAAGGCGGCTTGGCTGATTTAGGGCAATTGGTTATCGAAGATCCGGTAGAAATGGATATTCCCCAAACCGAACAAAAAGTAACTCCGCCGCCACCGCCGCCGCCGCCCGTACTTGAGGTGGTAGCCGACGATGAAATCATTGAAGAAGATGAGGTGCAGTCTACAGAGGTGAACCAAGACACTAAAATTGATATTCCGGTAATTGACCCTGAAGAAGGTCCGTCGGAGCCCGAAATTTTCACCATTGTTGAAGAGATGCCAACTTTCCCAGGGGGCGACCAAGCCTTGTTGGCGTTTATGGGTAAAAACACAAAATATCCACCCATGGCCCGTGAAAACGGTTTACAAGGTATTGTAGTAGTTACTTTTGTGGTAGATGAAAAAGGCAATATCAACAACGTGCAGGTGCTTCGCGGCATCGGCGGTGGTTGTGACGAAGAAGCCATACGTGTCGTAAAATCTATGCCGACATGGAAACCTGGCAAACAGCGTGGTTTACCAGTACGGGTACAGTACAACTTGCCTTTCCGCTTTACGCTCCGCTAATTTTAAGACAGACAAATACAAAGCCCTTCCGTTTGGAGGGGCTTTTTTGG
>JBDNIH010000015.1:0-1200 GCA_041688385.1 Bacteroidia bacterium | reverse complement strand
TAAAATTATTTTTAAAGATGCCGCTACGCGAACCCAAGCGAATGTAGATTGGGTAATTAATGGTGATATCACCATCGAAGCAGGCAGTATTACCAATACGAGTTTTAATAAGAATTGGGAAGCCAGAGCAAACTGGATTAATCAAGTGGGTGCAGCTGGGTTTTTGCCAGGAACGGGTACAGTTACTTTTAATTCAGCAGCTGCACAATCCATAAACGGCGTGACTAATTTTTACGGCTTGGCCACTAGCGGTGGAGGTGCCAAAACATTGTTGAGCACCATTACCGTTCAAAATCAATTAATTTTAAATGCAGGCAGAATCTATCTCGGAAGTAACAATCTGGTTATGGATTCCTTGGCGAACACAGCAGGTTCCCCTGCTACAGGAGCGATGGTGGTGCAGAATGGAGCCGGACGTATCCGTAAAAACTTCCGTCCTGCCTCAGGTGGTTTTGTATTTCCACTTGGTGAGGAAACGGTTGTGACCGAATATAGCCCGATAACGGTAAGTTTTGCAAGTGGAACATATGCCGCTGGGGCTTATTTGACTGCAGAAGTTGTCGACAATCAAAATCCAACCTGTACAGGGGGTACACATTATCTCAGTAGATATTGGGCATTTACGACCAGTGGTATTAGCAGCTATCTGGCCAATGTAACCGGTCAATATACCGATGCCGATATCAATGGGGTAGAAGCACAAATATTCGGACGTATGACGCGACCAGCGTTAGCTTGTTTGAATGGTACGGCTGCAAATACTGCCAATAATTCCATTGGAATAAATAGTATATCGGTCTTAAACGAGTTTTCAGGTGGTGAAGCACCAATTGCGAAACCTACCATTTCAGCATCTTTACTCACTTTCGAAAATATTGGAACGACGAGTATGCGGCTGCGTTGGACCAAAGGAAACGGAGAGAGAAGATTGGTACTGATTAAATCAGGCGTTGCCGTTGATGCTAACCCGGTGGATGAAGTGGCCTATACTGCCGATAGCGTAAATACACAGGGCAGTCAACTGGGTACTGGTAACTATGTTCTTTACGGTAATTCGGACAGCTCCATAGTGGTTACAGGCTTGAGCCCAGAAACAGCCTACCACTTTGCAGTTTTTGAATATGCAAATAGTGGTATTGAATCTTCCTACAGAACAGCCTCGCCAGCTCTTGGTAGTCAAACCACTTGGGCAGTGGAGCC
>JBDNIH010000115.1:0-1233 GCA_041688385.1 Bacteroidia bacterium | reverse complement strand
TTTCAACCGTTTTTAACCCTTCAAATGAATTGGTTGAAATCGCACTGCCGTTCTTAAGCACGTCTATTACATTTTCATATACCTTATCGTGATTCGACATCGAGCCCTGGTACTGACCGTAGTTATTAGCCGTGTTTCCGGGAGGTAGATCCTTGATAACAAGACCTTCAATATTCTGATATTCCAGCTCATTAAGGTATTGACCGCCGATTTTAACGGTACCCTTCTCTCCAAATATAGTCAGCGAACCTTCCATATTTTTCCCATAACTGTTCACAGTATAATTAATCGTACCTAGGGCACCATTATAAAATTGTAATGCGACTACACCAGTGTCTTCAAATTCGAAAACTCCCTGATGTGCAAAATTACCCGTGAGCACATGCGCAGTTTTCACATCTCCAATCATCCAGTACAGTAAATCTACAAAATGACTGAATTGGGTGTACAAAGTACCTCCATCCAAATCGGCTGTGCCTTTCCAAGAGTTATCGTAATAATCAAAGTTCCTATTCCAGAAGCAACTAAGCTGAAAACTGTAAATTTTACCTAAATCACCACGATCTACGGCTGCCTTAATTGCCGCCACTGGTGGATTAAAGCGATTTTGTTTGATAGTAAATAAACGTCGGTTGTTCTTTTCTGCCGCCTTAATCATTTCGCCACAGTCGTAAACGCTAATGGCCATCGGTTTTCGCACAAGACATTAAAACCCGCATTTAAGGCTTTCATACTGTGTTCGGCATGTAGTCCATACGGACTACAAATTGAAACAACGTCTACCTCCCCTTCCGCAGCCAGTAGGTCACCAATATACTGGTAGGCTGTCGCACTATATTTTTCAGCCAGCACTTTTGCTTTCTCTAAATCAATATCACAAACCGCCCTCAACTGGCCATTATTGGCTATATGTTCAGCATGGCGCTGGGCAATGCGTCCTCAACCAACGATAGCGAAATTATATTTTTTCATTTCGTAAATAACTTATTATGTGTTGTGCAATGATTTCACTACTATTTCCTTGTCCATAAAGTGGTGGTGCATCTTCAATCACCCTTCCAAACAAGTTTACAAAATATTTAACAATTAAAGCCTTATCTGATCCGCAAATAAAATTATATCCCTGATTTACTAATTCAACCCACTCTGTTTCGGTTCTTATAGTGAGACAGTATTTATTCATAAAAAAAGCCTCCTTTTGTAACCCACCACTATCTGTAATCACCAGTCCGC
>JBDNIH010000114.1:0-20639 GCA_041688385.1 Bacteroidia bacterium | reverse complement strand
TGGAAAACCTTTCTGGCCCGTTTGCGCAAACCACTCACAGAAATTAGTATTGGCCTGGTAGGCAAGTACGTAGAACTTAAAGATGCCTATAAGTCGATAGCTGAGGCCTTTTTACATGCCGGCACGTCTAATCAATGCAAGGTGAATGTGCACTGGATACATTCAGAACATCTAAATACTGAGAATATCGTCGAAAAACTCGGGCAGCTCGATGGGGTGCTTGTTGCCCCCGGCTTTGGCCACCGCGGATGGGAAGGCAAAATCGAAGCCATCCGTTACGTGCGCGAAAATCACATACCATTTTTCGGGATTTGTTTAGGTATGCAATGTGCAGTGATAGAATATGCCCGTAATGTATTAAAGATGGATGGCGCCAATTCTACGGAGATGGATCCCGACACTCCTTTCCCGGTGATTGACTTGATGCATGATCAAAAAGAAATCACACGAAAAGGTGGCACCATGCGTTTGGGCGCCTATCCCTGTAAACTAAAAAAGGGCACCAAAGCCGCTGAGGCTTATGGTGATTTAACGCAGATAAAAGAGCGTCACCGCCACCGGTATGAGTTTAATAACGACTACCTGGATCGTTTTCAGGATGGTGAAATGATCATTTCAGGTGTTTATCCTGGTAAAAACCTGGTCGAAATGATTGAGCTCAAAAACCATCCGTGGTTTGTTGCCGCACAGTTTCATCCAGAATACCGCAGTACCGTTATGAATCCACATCCGCTCTTTGTGAGTTTTGTTAAAGCTTGTATGCACACCATTCCTTACAGCCGAGTGCAACAATCGAAAAGCAAAGTGAAAAACTCCGACAATAAAGTAGTTATTTAATTAGTTTTGTGCCCTTTATAAATCAACATTATGGATCGTAATTCGATCATTGGCTTATTCCTGATTGGTATCATACTTGTCGGGTTTAACCTCTTCTTTTTACCTGAGCCGGCACAAAAAGATGCCAGCGCGCCTCAAGAGACGGTAGTTGCCGACTCTAATACGCAAATGGCAGACCCTGGAGCCCAATTCAGCGAAACCTTTGTTGCAGATAGCAGTCAACAAGTGGATTTAACTGCAAATTTTGGCATTTTCGCTCCTTTTGTAACAGGCGAACAGAAAAATATGACACTCGAAAACGAGCTGTTTAAGGTTACATTCGACAACAAAGGAGGAAGAATTAGTCAGGTAGAACTCAAAAACTACCGTACGTACGATAGCCTGCCGCTCATCCTCTTCTATCCCGACGATAGCCGTTACAGTTACCAGTATTCAAGTGGTTCGCGCGCTATCGAAACTGCCAATCTGTTTTTTACATCCAAGGTAGAGGGTAACAAAGTCATTTTCCGCTTACCCTTTGGAGAAGGCAAATACATTGAGCATAACTATAGCGTAAAAGATGATTCCTATCTGGTTGAACACCAGGTAAAAATCATGGGCATGGAGAATGTTTTGGCGAGTAATATCGACTACACCCGCCTGAATTGGTCGTTGGCCAGTCCCCGCCAAGAGCGCGACATCAAAGATGAGAGAGCAAAAAGCGACATCTATTATAAGTACCAAAACGACGACCCTGATTATTTGAATGTTACCAAATCTGACAATGAATCGTTGGTGAACACGGTAAAATGGGTAAGCTTCAAACAAAAGTTTTTTACGACCTCCCTTATTGCAGGCCAGACATTTGAAAGTGCCGAAATTTCTGGCGGTCCGCACCGCAGCGAAACCCGGGTATCAGACTACAAAGCTGAGCTCGTATTGCCGCTTACCAATAAAAAAGACGGACAACTCGACTTTCAGTTTTTCTTCGGTCCAAATAAGTACAGCTTACTGAGGAGTATGGACCTCGGCTTGGAAAAGCAGGTGCCGCTTGGCTGGGGCATATTTGGTTGGGTAAACAAATATGTGGTGATTCAGGTATTCGGCTGGCTCGACAGCTTTCATCTGGGTTATGGCCTCATCATCTTTTTACTTACCATCGTCATCAAGTTGATTTTGATGCCATTCACCTACAAATCCTATCTCTCCACCGCCAAAATGCGGATTTTGAAGCCTGAGATAGATGAAATGAAGGCTAAGTACGAAAAGGAGCCCCAAAAACAGCAGTCTGAACAAATGAAGCTCTTCCAGAAAGCCGGTGTAAATCCGCTGGGGGGTTGTTTGCCGCTACTCTTGCAATTGCCTATCCTCATTGCATTATTCAACTTCTTTCCGGCCTCTATCGAATTGCGTCAGGAATCGTTTTTGTGGGCAGATGACCTTTCTACCTACGACAGCATCTGGACTTTTGGTTATGTGCCCGTAATCAACACCATTTATGGCGACCACGTGAGCTTGTTCACCATCCTCATGACCATCTCGACCCTTGTTTATACCCGGCTGAACAATCAAATCAGTGGCGTAACGGGTCAGATGAAAGTATTGAGCTATATCATGCCGCTGATGTTCCTCGGCATCATGAACAACTACTCAGCTGCTTTGAGTTATTATTACTTCTTGGCCAATATGATCACGTTTGCACAGCAGTGGATCATTCGTCGTTTTGTTGACGATGACGCTATTCACCGCAAAATTCAAGAGAACAAAAAGAAGCCGGTTAAAAAATCGCGTTTCGCAGCCAAGTTGGAAGAATTGAGTAAATCTGCTCAACAACAGCAGGCTAAGAAAAAATAAAAATTTATCAAAACTACTAGCTAGGGCAATACCTATCAATTTTAAGCGCAAACGGCTATCCAATTATGGATAGCCGTTTTTTTATGCCCTGAATTAATTTTAGGCAGCGCTAGCTTTTTCAGCTTTTAAACCAACTATTTGTGTGTTCAACATGCAAAGAAGCTACTTCAACCCCAATATTTTGTATCAATGGTAAGGAATGTAGAGGTTTGATTTAATCAAAAACGATATAAAAGGAGATCTGTGGGTAGCTACAGACGGTGAAGGTTTATTCTGCAAATCAAAGGAGGGCTTTCGCCAATTTGAAACCAAAAAACCCTCACCGCGCACATTTACCTCAATAGCCGAGGATAGGCTGGGGCAAATGTGGTTGAGTAGTCCACAACATGGTTTATATCAACTTAAGAACGACATTTTACCATTAATGATAAGCAACTGCGCCATGGCTGGTTGTCACGATGTTGTATCACACAAGGAAGGCATAATCCCAACTAACTACCAAAATATCATACAAACCGGCGGCGTTAGGCCTGGTGATCCTGGCGATAGTGAACTCTTTGACCAAATCATCGAAACGCGTCTAGACAAACGTATGCCTCCGCCTCGATCGGCTGCGTTCAGTCTCACTCAAATAGCATTGGTAAATGGATACACAAGGGGCCAGAAATAACCGCTGTGATGCCAATGTAGGCGGATGTGACAGAAGTAATCTTAGTTACACCAATACAACAGTGCCAATACTTAAAGCCTGGCGTGTAGGTTGCCACAATAATAATCTTAGCTCAAGAGGTATAAACCTGAGCAGTCAGGCGCAGACGGTCGCGGCCGCGAGCAGCGGACGTCTATTGGGTTCGGTAAAACGGTAAGTAGGATTTGCAGCTATGCCCGTGGGAAACCCATTAGATAGTTGTAGTATTGCTAAAATTGAATTGTGGATTCAAAGGGGTTGCCCAACAACTAAAACTAATATCATGAAAAACTGGAAAAAACTTTTGATTATCGGCTTTATTGCGGCCGTCGTTGGTGGAGCGGTAGGTGTTTATATGTGGAATAAACCCGTCACTAGCACTTCTAAGCTTGATACTGATGTACAAATTACGGCTATAGCTCTCTTTGACGCTTACACCCAAGAGGAGACTGCGGCGGATGCTATTTATCTAGGCAAGGTGCTTGAAGTCACCGGCACACTCAAGGAAATCCGCACTTCTGATAATGGTAAACTTGCGTTGGTCCTCGAAACAAGCGATGTCCTTTTTGGTGTTTTATGTGAGTTCGAAGATGAGGCCGTTGCCAAAGCATTGGAAACTGGAACTACAGTCAATATCAAGGGCGTTTGTTCAGGCATGTTGTTTGATGTAGTGCTCAATCGTTGTGTAATTCAATAATATAAATAGATAAAATTATGAAAAAGTCAAGTTTCACATTGTTTTTACTGCTCTTAGTCGGCACGGCATTCGCTCAGGGCAAGTATATGACCCGCAATGGTGCCGTTTCCTTTACCGCCGAGGGTGTTGTAAAAGATGGCGTTCAAGCCAAAAATGATCAAGGTGCATGTGTTTTAGATGCAAGTACTGGTGATGTCGTTTTTCAAATTCTCATCAAATCCTTTCAATTTCAGAAAGCCCTGATGCAAGAGCACTTCAATGAAAACTACATGGAGTCGCATAAATACCCGAAAGCTGTGCTCAAAGGCAAAATCAATGACTGGGCGAGCATAGACCTCAAAAAAAATGGCACCCATCTCGTTACGGTAACTGGTGATTTAAACATACATGGGGTATCACAAAAAGTTACCAAGTCGGGTAAAGTAGAAGTGAAAGATGGCAAAATACGTTTGACCTCCGACTTTGATGTCACCTTGGCTGATCATAATATTGCTATCCCTAAAATTGTGGAAGAAAAAATTGCAAAAACAGCACAGATCAGTTTAAATATGATGCTTGACCCAACCAAGTAGGAAAATTCGAGCACAAAAAAGCCCCTTTATATCGATATAAAGGGGCTCTTTTATTACATACTAGGTGTTCTACTGCTTTTTAGCCGCATACCATGCATTGTACACATTGGTCACTTCCAGTAAATCTTCGTACGTATATTTTTTCATTTTAATCTTTTCCGCTAATTCAGGATAGTCGCTAAAATAGATAGGCGCAAATTTTTTGAATACAGCATTGCTGTTCAAACTGGCTACACTTGATACTTGTCTACCCCCTGGCTCTCCTTCTTTGAAAGCATAATAATCTTTAAATTTAGCTGGTGCTGAGGATTGCATACTCCCTGAAGCATTCATCGTAGTTCCTCCACCTAAACTCGCCCGTACAAGATAAATGCTCACATAGCCACGTTGAATAAGTTCAAACCAACCATTATGAAGCAGCTTGTTTGATTTGATTGTAGTATAATAACTCAACCGTTCAAACACACTGGTGTCTTTAGTAAAAAAATAGGCCGCCCTTTTCAAATCAGTATGTGAAATCGACTCGTTAGCCCCCTTCTCCGTAGTTTTGAATCTGATTTTTTTATTCGTTTCCAAAACTGATTGTGCAAATCCCGTTTTAACTGTGCCATCGTTTAGCACCAATTCGGCAGCAACATACCGTTGCGCCGTACCTGTTGAAGCAATTAAAACAAAGAGTAATAAAAATACCGTCCTGCTCATAACACCATAATTTTCAGCTAAGATACGCACAAAACATAAGGCATAATGCTGATGGCGTTAAAAAATGTATCCACTTTTAGCTCTGATATTTAATGCGCTATCAGAAAATAGGTGCGCTGATCAAACAAGCTTTAATCAGCTTGAAGTAAAAAAAACTGCTTCGACAACGGATCCAGCTCGGTGCAACAAACATCAATATACGACTGCCCTTCAGCCAGATAAAAATTCATAAAATTATCATGGCGCTCTTGCAGGTGATTGTCCGGAAACAACTTGGCTTTTAACTGACGGATTTGGTTGATCCCTGTTTCATGGCGTTGTTTCTGCGCTTTTCTGACACGGGATTCGAGTCCTTTGAGTTGCCCTTCTACTTTTTTACCTTCGGCAAGGGTGGCAGCTTTTAGACTTGGATCTATACTTTCGATGTGGCTGGCTAGCTTCTCAAACCATTTTTCGAGATCGGCGAGTTCATCGTCCATCTCAAAAACTTCCTTTTCCTGACTGGCCAGATAACTCAAAACAAGCGCTTCGATTGGAAGAAATAAATCCGCCGTACTGAGCCCAAGCTTATCCATTTTGGAGGAACTGTTACGGTCGATAAAAAGCACTGAACTCCGCAACATCAGCACGGGCATAGGTACTTTATGGAGGTCAAATACCTCCGCAAGCAACAACCAGTAGGCTACCTCTGCCCCGCCACCTATAAAAGCCACATTTGGAAGGCTCATTTCTTGGTACAAAGGACGCAAGACCACATTTGGACTAAAATTTTCTGGGTTTTTAGCAAGCGCTTCTAAAATTTCAGTTTCCGACCATGATAATCCTCCGTGCGCAAGTTGGTAGCGCTTATTTTCAAAAAGTATACGTTCACGTAGGCCATCCGCCAGCCAGAACAGATTGATAGGTCGCGGAAAAATTTGGGCAGAATAACCCGCTGACTCCAGTTTTTTTCCAGCTGCTAAAACAAGGGCCTCTGAACTTCTTTCCAGCAATTCGGTGCGCATAATACCCGAAAACTGCTGTTTAAGCATAGGAGCATCCCCATCCAAAATCAATAAACCATATTGGCCAAAAAGCGCATGGACAAACAAACGGGTGGCTTGTGCCCACGTATAATCCGAGCGAAAACATTGACTAATTAGGTCTTTTAACTCTAAAGCTTCTGGTTTTTCACCCAGAAGCACATAAACCTGGTCCAAAACAGTTTGCAAGCCAGCCAAAGGCATACGCCCCACTGGGCCGTGCAGACCGTTATCCCACTGGATTTTTTGACCAAAAATGTGTAGATGATTGAGTTCTTCGAGATCGTGATCTTCAGCACCCATCCAATACACAGGCACGAAACTTTTCTCTGGATGAACCGCATTTAAACGGCGGCTGAGCGCCACGGCGCCAGCAATTTTATAGATAAAATAGGCCGGTCCGGTCAGTAAATTCGGTTGATGTGCCGTAACCACAGTAAAACAATCCTTTGACAAAAGTTTGTCGATTTGAGTGGCGACTTCCTTTTCTTCGGCTAGCGTACTATACTGCAAATGTAAAGTATTGACCAAAATTTCTCGGCTTTCCATTGGAAAAGCCATCCGTTCGCTCATCGCAGTTTCTACCCCAGCAGCACTAAAACTATGAGCAGTAAATTTATCAAAAACGGGCTTACCAGCGAGGTAATCGAGCGCTAAACGGCTAAATGCCCCTGTATTTTCGAAGGAAATGGGTTGTATTTGCATCAGTTAATAGGGTCGCCATATAAGTCAAAGGCATCGGCCTTGGTGATGGTAACCTCTGCAAAATCACCAATTCGCACAAAATGGTTCCTTGCATCCACCAAAACTTCGTTGTCTACTTCAGGTGAATCGTGTTCGCTACGACCTATAAAATACTGCCCTTCTTTGCGGTCGAACAGGACTTTCATCGTCTTTCCCACCTTTGGCTCATTCAATTCAAAGGATATATCCTGTTGTAGAGCCATTATTTCGTCGGTGCGCGCTTCTTTTACTTCTTGCGGCACATCATCCAATTGATTATAGGCAGCAGTATTTTCTTCATGTGAATAGGGAAATACACCCAACCGTTCGAATCGATTTTTTTCGATAAATGCCATCATTTCTTGGTGATGGGCGTCTTTTTCGCCAGGATAACCACTAATCATGGTGGTCCGCAAAGCGATACCCGGTACTTCGGCACGTATGGTGTCTATTAAGCCCTGGGTGCGGTCGGTAGTGATACCGCGGCGCATGGCTTTCAACATAGCATCGGCACCGTGCTGTAGCGGCATATCGAGGTAGTTGCAGATATTACTTCTTTCGCGCATAACCGGCAAAATATCTTCCGGAAACTGGGAAGGATAGGCGTATTGCAGCCGGATCCAAGCGAGTTCGGGTACATCAGAAATACGTTTGAGTAAATCGGCAAGGTTGCGTTTACCGTATAAATCCAGCCCATAATAGGTTAGGTCCTGCGCAATTAACACAATCTCCTTCACCCCATTTTTTACCAGATTTCCAGCTTCTGTCACAATATCTTCCATTGATTTGGAGACATGTTTACCGCGCATCAGCGGGATGGCGCAAAATGAGCAGGGCCGATTACAACCTTCGGATATTTTCATGAAGGCAGTATGGGTTGGGGTGGTAATTATACGTTCGCCCAACAGTTCGTGTTTGTAATCTGCACCCAACGTTTTAAGAATGCGAGGCAGCTCCATGGTGCCAAAAAATGCATCCACTTGTGGCATTTCAGCTTCTAACTCGTCGCGGTAGCGGTGCGAAAGGCAACCGGTTACATATAGCTTATCAATCAGCCCGTCTTCTTTGGCATCAATGAAACGAAGTATCGTGTCGATGGACTCTTGTTTGGCTTGTTCGATAAAGCCACAAGTATTTACAATGATGACTTGTGCATCGTCTTTGGTGCTTTCGTGATCTACCTCAAACTGGTTTGCTTTGAGCTGGGTGATCAAGTTTTCGGAATCGACCAGATTTTTAGAGCAGCCC
Source organism: Bacteroidia bacterium (assembly GCA_041688385.1). Taxonomy (GTDB): domain Bacteria; phylum Bacteroidota; class Bacteroidia; order UBA7662; family UBA7662; genus UBA7662. The sequence goes on along the minus strand of JBDNIH010000114.1, from coordinate 12,317 downwards.
AACGTGACGATATTAACCTTGGGTCTTGTAGTATTTTTAGTACGCATTTCAGTTGTTCGAAAAAAGTGAATCGACGAAAGCTTTGCGGTTAAAAGGCTGAAGATGTTCGATACCCTCACCTACACCAATGTATTTCACAGGTATGCGAAATTCGTCGGATATGCCGATAACCACGCCACCCTTGGCCGTGCCATCGAGTTTAGTAAGTGCCAAGGCATTGACTTCTGTAGCTGCAGTAAAATGTTTGGCCTGCTCCACCGCATTCTGACCAGTAGATGCATCGAGTACCAGCAGTATTTCATGCGGCGCATCTGGCACCACCTTGGCCATCACATTGCGTATTTTCGACAATTCGTTCATCAGACCTACTTTGTTGTGTAAACGACCAGCGGTATCAATAATTACTACATCTACCTGCTGGGCTACAGCAGATTTAAGGGTATCAAAAGCCACAGAGGCGGGATCGGCACCCATACCTTGGGACACCATGGGAACACCTACTCTGTCGGCCCAAATGCCGAGTTGGTCAACAGCGGCTGCACGGAAGGTATCGGCAGCGCCTATCATGACCTTTTTACCGTCTTGTTTAAAACGCCAGGCCAGTTTGCCGATGGTAGTGGTTTTACCTACCCCGTTCACGCCAACTACCATAATCACATAAGGTTTGATTTGGGCAGGCAATTCAAATTGTTGGTCGCTCGTACCATTTTCAGTCAGCAAAGCGGCTATTTCCTCTCGCAAAACTTGGTTAAGCTGGTCAGTACCCACGTATTTATCCCGCTTTACACGTTCTTCGATACGCTTAATGATACGTAAGGTGGTGTTTACACCGACGTCGGAAGAAATAAGGACTTCTTCCAGTTGGTCGAGCACCTCATCATCGACCGAACTTTTGCCCAATACGATTTTGGCCAGTTTGGAGAAGACGTTTTCTTTGGTCTTTTCAACCCCTTTGTCAAGGTCCTCCTTATTTTTTTTGCTGCTGAAAAAATCAAAAAATCCCATTGTGTGATTGCATTGGCCTGAAATATAAACACAAAAAGCTCCTCTATCGAGAAGCTTTTCGTTAACCTATTTGGAAATATTATTTGCTGAAGTAATCTTTTACGCGGTCGGCGGTGATGAACTCCTCTTTGAAGGTGTATGCACCACTTTTGTCCGAACGACGGGCACGAATTACTTTAACGACTTTTTCGTTTTCTGCGGCCTGGCGCTTCAGGGTTGCTACTACTTTCTTTGCCATGATTACTTAATTTCTTTGTGAACGGTCACTTTTTTAAGGATGGGGTTGTATTTCTTCAACTCCATACGCTCAGTAGTGTTTTTTTTATTCTTCATCGTTATGTAACGTGAAGTTCCCGGCACGCCACTCGCTTTGTGCTCGGTGCATTCCATAATAACCTGGACGCGATTGCCTTTCTTAGCCATGATAACTTAGATTTTACCTTTTTTCAGGAATTTATTAATAGTAGACGTGATACCATTTTTATTAATGGTTTTCAACGCCGAGGTAGATACTTTCAAAGTAATCCACTCGCCTGTCTCCGGGATGAAGAATTTCTTCGTTTGGAGGTTAGGATAAAATTTCCGTTTCGTCTTGATGTTCGAATGGGAAACACTGTTCCCGACGATCACCCGCTTACCGGTTAAAACACAAACTTTCGACATGTCAATAGGTCTTTAACTGTATTTTTGCAGAAGACATAAATCGCCTTCGCAAAACGAGAAGGCAAAGATAAGACTATCAAACGAAAACACAAACGCAGATTCACGATAAATTCAAAAAAGAAGTATGAATATCCTCCACCACGCCCAAGCCACGAACCACATCAGTAGCGAAGAAGCCATTCGCCTCGAGTTTGAATACAGTGCACACAACTATCATCCGCTACCTGTGGTGCTCGAACGCGGAGCAGGCATCAAGGTCTGGGATCCGGAAGGCACTGAGTATTACGACTTTCTGTCGGCATACTCAGCAGTTAACCAGGGTCACTGTCATCCACGTATACTCGATGCTCTCTTTGATCAAGCAAAAAAAATAACCTTGAGTTCGCGGGCTTTTTACAATACTGTGCTGGGGCAATATGCTCAATTTATGACCAGTTTATTTGGGTACGACCGTCTACTACCAATGAATACGGGAGTAGAAGCCGCCGAAACTGCTGTAAAACTGGCCCGTCGCTGGGGATATGAGATCAAAGGCATAGCTGCGAACGAGGCCAAAATCATTTTTGCCGCGGGTAATTTCTGGGGTCGCTCACTAGGTGCTATCTCGTCTTCTACCGATCCGAGTGCGCGCAAAAACTTTGGTCCGTTTATGCCGGGCTACATTATCATACCTTATAATGATCTTGATGCCCTAAAAACAGCACTAAAAGACCCACATGTTGCAGCTTTTATGGTCGAACCCATTCAAGGTGAAGCTGGCGTAGTAGTGCCCGATGCAGGTTACCTCAAAGAGGCCTACCGTTTGTGCCGTGAGCACCAGGCCTTGTTTATAGCCGATGAAATCCAGACAGGCATAGGCCGTACCGGCAAAATGCTCGCCTGCGACCACGAAAATGTACGTCCCGACATATTAGTCCTCGGCAAAGCCCTCTCAGGCGGTGTAATGCCCGTCAGCGCCGTACTTGCCGACGATGAAATTATGCTCACCATACAGCCCGGCGAACATGGTTCGACCTTTGGCGGCAACCCACTGGGTGCACGTGTAGCCATAGCCGCCATGGAAGTGCTGCAAGATGAAGGTATGATTGAAAATGCCGAACGTATGGGCGTTTTGTTCCGTGCCGAGATGCAAAAGCTGGTAGATCGTTACCCGCTCTTAAATCTGGTGCGTGGCAAAGGCTTGCTGAATGCTGTAGTCATCAACGACACGGAGAACAGCACCATCGCTTGGGAATTGTGTATGAAGATGAAAAAAAATGGCCTGCTCGCCAAACCAACCCATGGCAATATTATTCGCTTGGCGCCGCCTTTGGTAATTACCGAGGCCGAACTAATGGAGAGTTTGAATCGGTTTGAGTCGTCGCTTTAGACGTTGTAAGGTTACTAATCACCATTTATCGGGACCCCATCTATTCGGGATTCTAATTATCTGGAGTTCTTTCAGCGCGTGTTTTAATGCAGGGATTTTTGAGTTTGATGAGCAGAGCATCAACGTATACTGTTGACTTTAAAACGTTGAATTGAAGGAAGCCGCTCGAATTGCCTCAGGTAATGTATCTGTAACACTAGCATACCCTACTGATTCATTAGCCGTGGTTCATTTCAAAGACACTCTTTCCCAAACTCATACCACAGGTGAAACCGGCATTGGAGCTGTTCTTTATGCTGCCCAACACCTAATAGGTAGAGCACTTTCGAATGCTTATAGTTTGGCCGTTTTACCCCCTCCAATACGGAAGCCGTTCCCGAGGCACTGAATACATTTACTATTGAGCTCATTGATTAATTAACCGAATGTATAGCGCGTTTATCTCCCTCAAAGATGCTGAGGAAATAGGGAGTACCTCCGTAGAACGCTCTTGGCTATACATCTCTTGGCCAAAAACCCACCAAGCCCAAACAAAAAATGCCGCACCGGAATACCGGGCGGCTTGTTTTGTTTTAATGCAGTAAAACTTACTTCACCTTGTTCACCACAGCCGAAAATACTTCGGGGTGGTTCATGGCGAGGTCGGCCAATACTTTGCGGTTGATACCGATACCTGCTTTACCCACCTTGTTGATGAACAGCGAATACGACATCCCCTCGATACGGGCAGCAGCGTTGATACGGGTAATCCACAAAGAGCGGAAGTTACGCTTCTTCACCTTGCGGTCGCGGTAAGCGTATCCTAAGCCTTTTTCAACGGCGTTTTTGGCTACGGTGTAAACGGTCGAACGGGTTGTGAAATAACCCTTCGCCATTTTCATGATTTTTTTGCGTCGAGCGTGTGATGCGACGTGGTTGACTGATCTAGGCATAATTTTTAATTTTTGTCAGTGGTCTTGCGACACTTGTAAACTGACTCGATTATTTTCCGATAGTTAAAAGACGTTTGATCAGGGCTTCATTGGTCTTGTCAACCAAAGCACTGTGGGTGTTTTCGCGCTTACTTTTCGTCGATTTTTTAGTCAGGATGTGACGTTTGTAAGCATGTTTACGCTTGATTTTTCCTGATCCGGTAAGGGTGAACCTTTTTTTGGCACCGGAGTGAGTTTTCATCTTAGGCATATCTGTGTGTTTGAGCGTGTATTACTTTTTTGGGGCATTCTTTGGGGCAAGAAACAAAAACATACGTTTTCCTTCCAGTTTGGGAAGGCTCTCCACCTTACCATATTCGTCTAACTCTTGGGCAAAGGTCAGCAGCAACAATTCGCCTCTGTCCTTAAACACTATAGCTCTTCCTTTGAAGTGCACATAGGCTTTTACTTTAGAACCTTCTTTCAAAAATTCTTTGGCATGCTTGAGTTTGAATTGAAAATCGTGGTCGTCGGTATTTGGTCCGAAGCGGATTTCTTTGATCACCGTTTTCGCAGTGTTCGCTTTGATTTCCTTCTCACGCTTTTTCTTTTCATAAACGTACTTGCTGTAATCACTGATGCGGCATACTGGCGGTACGGCCTTGTCGGTAATCATGATTAGATCGAGACCTAATTCGTCTGCAAGCTTAATGGCTTTAGCTGTGGGATATACACCGTTTTCAACGTTTTCTCCAACCAATCGTACTTCTGGTACGCGGATGTTTTCGTTGATCGGATCTATCTCTTTTTCACGTCTGTTACCACGTGAAAACGCTGGGGGTGTTTGTGCGATAGTTAATTCCTCCTTAGTTTTTGAGCATTTCTGTATTCATTTCTGCGTTGATCAAGTCCTCAAACGCGGCGATGCTCATCACACCCAGGTCTCCCTGGCCATGCTTGCGCACAGCGACTTGTCCGTTTTCTTGTTCTTTTTCACCGATTATGAGCATATAAGGCACTTTTTTTACTTCCGCATCGCGAATTTTTCGCCCTATTTTTTCATCTCTATCGTCAATGAAGCTGCGAATATCGGAATTAATCAGCTTCTCTGAAACTTTTTGCGTGTAATCTTTGAATTTCTCACTGATTGGTAGCACCGCTACCTGCTCAGGCGAGAGCCATAAGGGGAAGTTTCCACCACAATGTTCGAGCAATACTGCCACAAAACGTTCCATCGAACCGAAAGGTGCCCGGTGAATCATCACTGGCCGGTACTTTTGGTTGTCGCTGCCGGTGTATTCCAAATCGAAACGCTCAGGAAGATTGTAATCCACCTGTATGGTTCCTAATTGCCATTTCCGCCCCAGTGCATCGCGTACCATGAAGTCGAGTTTTGGGCCGTAAAAGGCAGCTTCGCCGATTTCAGTTACGGTCTTCAATCCCTTTTCGGCGGCAGCTTCGATAATGGCAGATTCCGCTTTTTCCCAAGCTTCGTCGGTGCCAATATATTTTTCTTCGTTTGCAGGATCGCGTAACGAAATCTGAGCCGTATAGTCGCTGAATCCCAATACACTAAAGGTATGAAGTACCAGGTCGATTACTTTTTTAAACTCCTCTTTCACTTGGTCTTGGCGGCAAAAAAGATGGGCATCATCCTGTGTAAAGCCTCTAACCCGCGTCAAACCATGGAGTTCGCCACTCATTTCGTAGCGGTAAACTGTCCCAAACTCTGCCAATCGTATTGGCAAATCGCGGTAAGAGCGGGGTTTGCTTTTGTAGATTTCGCAGTGGTGCGGACAATTCATTGGCTTGAGCATATACTCTTCGCCTTCATGTGGGGTGGTGATAGGTCGGAAAGAATCCTTGCCATATTTATCCCAATGCCCTGAAGTTACATATAACTCTTTGGCGCCGATATGTGGAGTGATGACTTGCTGATAACCCGCTTTTGTCTGCTCCTTACGCATGAAGTTCTCCAATTTCTCACGCAGCAAAGCACCTTTGGGCAGCCACAAAGGCAAACCCATACCTACTTTTTCACTGAAAGTGAACAACTCTAACTCTTTGCCGAGTTTGCGGTGGTCACGTTTTTTGGCTTCTTCCAACAAATGCAAGTATTCTTTAAGCTCCTTGCTGTTGGGATAGGTAATACCATATATGCGGGTGAGCTGTTTGTTTTTTTCATTTCCACGCCAGTAAGCGCCGGCAGTATTGAGTAATTTGATTGCCTTTATGCGACCGGTATCTGGCAAATGTGGGCCACGGCAGAGATCTGTAAAAGTGCCTTGTTTATAAAAGGTGATTTTGCCGTCTTCAAGATCCTGTAACAATTCAACTTTATACGGATCGCCTTTCGCTTCAAAATAGGCGATTGCGTCGGCTTTACTGACTTCACTTCTTTCGTAGTTATTGGCCTGCTGCGCCAATTCAAGCATTTTGGCTTCTACCTTTTCAAAATCAAGTGAAGAAAAGCTATGGTCACCGAAATCGATATCATAATAAAAACCGTTTTCGATGGGTGGGCCAATACCGAATTTTACGCCGGGGTAAAGGTCTTCCAATGCCTCTGCTAAAAGGTGGGCTGATGAGTGCCAGAAGATGTTTTTTCCTGCTTCGTCTTCCCATTTTAATAATTTCACTTTGGCTTGGTCGGGCAAAGCACGGCTAAGATCCCATAGCTCACCATTTACTTCGGCAGCTAATACCACACGGGCAAGCCCTTCGCTGATATTTTTAGCCAAATCGAAGGCGTTGCTGCCTGATGCCAATTCCCGAACACTGCCATCGGGTAAAAAAACCTGGATATTCATGCTTATTTAAGTCGTTTGAGGGCGGTAATGGCCAAATCGTAAGCGGGTGCTATGGTTAAAGTACGTTTGAAGTCGTTGGCTGCTTTTTGTTTATCACCCGACAATTCATAACACAGTCCCCTATTGTAAAAGGCTTGGTGGTAGCTCGGGTCACTTTCGATGGTTCGACTGTACCAATTGATAGCGTCGCTGTACTTTTCTTCCATCATGCTGAGGTAGCCCATATTAAAGAGAGTGATGCTGTGCAGAGAATCCTGTTGTAATATCTGCCTATAATCTTGGCGGGCACTGTCGGCATATCCTCTTTCTTGTAAAAATAAGGCTCTGGCATAACGTGCTTCAATACTTTTAGGATTGTTGCGCAGCGCATTGGTGAAATAAGCATGGGCTTTATTGTCGTTTTTGGCGTTGTACAATAAACCGAGCTGCATATAGGCTTCATGGTAAGAAGGGTCTTGCTCAATGGCGGTGAGGAATCCAGAAATGGCTTGTTCTTCCTTATTCTGCTCTTGGTAAACCATTCCCTTCCAAAAATAACCTGGCGCAAAATTGACATCTTGCCGCAAACCGTCATTAATATATTTAATGGCCGAATTGTATTTTTTCTGGTAGAAGGCAAACTCTCCCCTTTTCACATACGCTTTTGCCAATTTCGGATTTTTAAGCGTAGCCACGCTTAAAACCTCATCTGCTTCTGGCAAAGCACCTATTTTAAAGTACAATTCTCCCAGGGTGTAAAAATAGTTGGCGTTCGTAGTGTCGAGCAAAAGGGCACTTTTCAGGTCTGCCAAGGCGTCGTCTACCCTGTCGAGCCCCTGCCAATATCGAGCGCGCTCATAATAGGCATTAGGATCTTTTGGGTTTCTAGCTATTGCTGTGTTTAACCCACGCAGCTCACTATCTACCTCAGCAACAACGTTTTCCTGAAGCTCAGTTCCTGATTTTTTAACGCGATCGCCACAGGCAACCACCACAAATAAAAGAACGAACCAAAGTCCGCTAACACGTAAAGTCATTTATACCCTATTTTTGCAACGAATTACAAAATTAGCCGATTTCAATACTTATTCAGCATAACAACCATGGAAAAGAAATTACCTTATCTATTCAGCCTTGCAATAGCCTTTTTTATTAGTTTAAACTGCCTTGCTCAAAGCCCAGAAGGTTTAGATATGCCGGCGGCCCCAGCCTCGGGAGCAGCACTTAACCCGAATGTAGCGAGTCAACGGACTTCAAAACCACTCGAAAGAGAGCTTAATTTCAAAAATATGGTTCAACTCACAGCTGGCGGAGACAATGCAGAGGCTTATTGGAGTTTTGATAGCAGAAAGCTGGTATTCCAATCGAATAATGCCGCTTGGGGCGTGGCTTGTGACCAAATTTTCATTTTACCTAATATCGACGAATTACAAGCACAAGTCCCGATGATAAGTACGGGTAAAGGGCGTACCACCTGTTCCTATTTTATGCCAGGGGATAGTACTATAATTTATGCCTCTACCCACCTCGCGAGTGTCAACTGTCCACCGCCACCCACGCCACGCAAAGACCGTAAATACCTCTGGCAGATAGAGGCCGGTTACGACATTTTTACCGCCAATATGCAGGGCAAAATTGTAAAACAACTCACCAAAACCCCTGGTTATGACGCCGAAGCTACAGTTTCGCCTCAAGGTGATAAAATTGTGTTCACCAGCACACGAAACGGTGATCTCGACCTATACATCATGGATATTAACGGCAAAAATGTCAAACAAATCACCAATGAATTGGGCTATGATGGTGGTGCATTTTTCTCACCCGACGGTAAAAAACTCATTTTTAGAGCATCTCGACCAACTACACCAGAAGCAGTTAAAGCGTATAAAGACCTTCTAAAAGATGGTTTAGTTGCCCCAACCGACATGGAGTTGTTTGTGGTAGATGTAAACGGCAAAAATCTCCGACAGCTTACCAAACTGGGTAAAGCCAATTGGGCACCTTACTTTCATCCCGATGGTAATCGAATCCTCTTTGCTTCTAACCATCACACAGAGAGAGGTTTCCCGTTTAACTTATTCATGATAAACCTAGATGGAACAGGCTTGCGTCAAGTGAGTTTCGATTCTACTTTCGATTCCTTCCCTATGTTTTCACCTGATGGCAAAAAGTTGTCATTTTCATCAAATCGCGATAATGGCGGAACACGCGACACCAATGTTTTTGTGGTGGATTGGGTAGATTAAGGAATCAAACTAAATTGTAACAGGCGCTTTCTTTACCAGAAGCGCTTTTTTTTGTGGCAAAAAAAAGGAAGGCCTACTTCAATGTGACCTAACTGCTCATTCAATTATTTATTTAGAATAATTCTCGATACCATTTGAAAACTAAAAATCGACGCCTACTTTTGTCCTGTTATTTATAATTAGTCTAAATTAAATGAAAGTTTTTTACGTATCCTGTTTGGTCTGTTTACCCTTCTCAAGCTTTACGCTTTTCGCACAAAGTCAACAACCCATTTTAGCTCGTCCGGGTGATACAATTCAATTTACCATGCCTCAAATTGAGATAATGGGTGAACAAAGCGGTGTATTTCAACGCACCCCGGGCTCGGTGACCATTGTAGATCGCCGCGAAATTCAACTATTGGCACCAATTAGTGGGAATGAAGTCATGCGCCGTTCCCCAGGAGTACACGTAGTGGATGAAGAAGGCAGCGGATTGCGCACCAACATAGGTATACGTGGTTTAGATCCTGACCGTAGTCGAAACGTATTGATACTCGAGGATGGCATTCCTGTCGCGCTTAATCCGTATGGAGAGCCGGAAATGTACTATACGCCGGCCATTGACCGTATGACAAGAGTTGAAATCATCAAAGGAAGCGGTCAGCTTCTTTTTGGTCCACAAACCATAGGTGGCGTAATTAATTATATCACTGCCGACCCAACATTGGCACCTGAAACCAACTTCCAGTTTCGTGCCGGTGGCAGTGGATATTTAAGTGGTCAGTTGCGGCACAGTCAGACGCATGGAAATACCGGTGTTATGGTCAACTATCTCCACAAACAAGCCGACCAACTCGGACATGCCGGTTTTTCGATCCATGACTTCAGCACCAAGCTCAAGTTTCGATTATCGGAGAAGTCCACTATTGGCGTAAAAATCGGTATCTACGACGAAATATCGAATGCCACCTATATCGGATTAAACCAAAATATGTATGACCAAGCCACCCAGGATTTTGTGTTGATGGCGCCGGACGACCGTCTGAATGTGCGGCGCTATGCACTCAGTGCCACCCATAAATATCAATGGAACAGCCGCCTTTCCACGAAAACCACAGCCTATGCCTATACCACCACACGCAACTGGCAACGGCAAGATTTTAGCACCAATACAAGCAGTAATACGCCACCAGCCAATTTCAACGGTCAAATGTGGGGAGATAGCAGCCTAGCTGATGGCGCCCTATTCATGCGCGAATCGACCACCCATCGCAACCGCCAATTTGAAGTAGCCGGCGCCGAAAGCCGGCTGAGTTACAGCTACGAAGTCCTTGGCATGCGCCAACAATTAGATGGTGGAATTCGGCTCCAATTTGAAAGGGCTTATGAACAACTGCTGCAGGGTCGGAAGGTGGACGCGCGCAGCGGGGATATGCTCGAAAATGAAATCAGAACAGGTTTGGCAACCAGTCTATTTTTCCAAAACCGCACCGAAATCACTGAAAAAATTAGTCTTACCGCTGGACTCCGTTTCGAAAACTTTGACTACGAACGCAATATACTTCGCCGCCGTTTCAACAATGTAGTTCGCGATACGAGTTTACTTGCTGGCAGCGCCGTTCAACAACTTATCCCTGGTTTGGGTATCAACTGGAATTTGACCGCTACAACCACCGTTTTTGCCGGTATTCACCGCGGTTTTGCGCCTCCTCGTATAAAAGATGCCATTAACGGCAGTGGTGCTGTACAAGCTTTGGATGCTGAACTCAGCTGGAACACCGAAATCGGAGCTCGCTTACAGCCTTCATCGGCTTTCTCCCTTGAAGCAACCGCTTTCCGCCTTGATTTCAGCAACCAAATTATACCTGTGAGCCAATCAAGTGGTGGTGCGGGTGCTGGCTTAGTAAACGGTGGCGAAACCATTCATCAAGGTATTGAATTCGCTTCCGCTTTGGATTTTGGAAAGCTATTCGATCAAAATTACAACCTACAATTACAGCTTATGATGACCTATATCGATGCACGATTTACTGCTAACCGATTTGTGGCCCAAGGTAATGACACCCTCAACATCAGTGGCAACCGTACGCCTTACGCACCGGAATGGTTGATGACCGCCACCCTCAGCTTTGAGCACAAAAGTGGTTTTGCTGCACGGATAATGGCCAATCATGTTGGCGATCAATATGGAGACCTCCTGAACAGAACCACAGCTACTGCTAATGGTCGGGAAGGGCAAATCGCAGCTTATACCGTGCTAGATGCTACTGTGCTTTATGCTATAAACAGACATGTAAGCATGAATTTAGCCGTTAAAAATCTGACTAACGAGAGATATATGGTGAGTCGCCGACCCCAAGGCATACGACTTGGTTTACCTACTTTTTTTACAGCAGGAATCGATATTCGCCTGTAAGTTTGGCAATAAGTGAGGGGGCTTTCCTCGAAAGCGGCCAGCCTTTTTTAACTACAAACTCCAGCTACAATGCGCTTAGGAATGCAGTATTTTGTCTATACCATGGCCATTAAATTATAGACTAAACTATCCGAAAAATTCTTGATGCTATTCAGCTACATTGGTAACTTTGTAATCTTATCACTAGCCTATGCCGATTTATCACCGACTGGGAAAAATCCCACCGAAACGCCATACCCAGTTTCGCAAACCCGATGGGGAACTGTATTACGAGCAATTATTCGGAACGGTTGGCTTTGACGGTATGTCGTCATTAATGTACCAAGTGCACCGGCCTACCATTATTAGGGAAATGGGAGAAAGCGTGGATATGCGGCCGACGATAGCTGTTGAGCACAATATCACGCCGCGTTGTATGCACGGCTTTCAGTTGGCACCAAAAGCTGATTTTTTAGAAAGTAGGGTGCCGTTATTTGTCAATAAAGACGTAATTTTTGGATTGGCTGCACCGCAACAATCTTTGCGCAGCTACTTCTACAAAAATGCCGACGCCGATGAGCTTTTGTTTATCCATAAAGGCACTGGTATTCTACGCACTCAGTTAGGTAATATTCCCTTTGAATACGGCGATTATTTACTCATTCCGCGGGGGATAATTTATCAAATAGACTTTGACACCACCGATAATCGGATTTTATATCTCGAGGCTCATAGTCCGCTGTACACACCGAAACGTTACCGTAATTATTTTGGCCAATTGCTTGAGCATTCCCCTTTTTGCGAGCGTGATTACAAAATGCCAATGGAGCTCGAAACATATGATGAAAAGGGTCAGTTTGAAGTCAAGGTAAAAAAGCAAGGTATTTTGCATACTGTTATATATGCTACGCATCCATTTGATGTTGTAGGATATGATGGTTATAACTTTCCTTACGG
>JBDNIH010000113.1:0-4794 GCA_041688385.1 Bacteroidia bacterium | reverse complement strand
GCAGTCATGACCTGGTTGCTGTTCAAATTTTTGTAGTGCTGCTGCAACAAAATTAAACCACCAGTCACGTTGGGCGATGCCATAGAGGTTCCGCTGATGGTCGCGTAAGCATTATTGGCGCCTGAGAATGCCGAGGTTAAGCTGACGCCTTTACCCACGATATCTGGCTTAATGCGGCCATCATCTGTTGGTCCCCAACTCGAAAATGAGCTCATAACCACCTGAGCCGGATTGGTATAACCACCCACAATACCACTTACAGCACCAACTGTCAGTACATTTTTAGCTCCCGCTGCATGACCTAAACAATCAAAACCCGCGGCACCACCATCTAATTGACGAATCATAGTGGTAGCTTGCCAAACCCAGGCTGTTCCATTCCAAATTTGATGAAAGTAGGAGGCTCCGGGTGTCGGTCCATTTCCTCTATCATTACCCGCGGCTTTTACAATCAAATAGTTCGGGCGGTTATTCGCAATAAGATCCCAGTCTCGTGCCTGGTCAGAATAACGTCCGAAATTCCGGTCTTCGGTATCGCCAGGCTCACTCATCCAGTGCCAGCCTGTAATGCCCGACCAATTTCCCCATTCAAAACCTGTGACTAAACCATAAGAATGATTCGAGGCAAGCATGCCGTTTCCAGCCGCCGCCATCATCTCCGTTTCGTCACTGTTCCAGTCGTATGCTGCCAAAGTAGCCTGATAGGCCATACCCTTAGCACTTGCATTGATACCCCGGGCAACCATTGTACCAGCAACGTGGGTGGCATGGTCGCTGAGGGTAGTTGCTCCATCCACCTGTGTAACGGCATTGCTCGGAAATTCCTGGTGGGTTAGGCGTACTGCCCCTCCATCCCATTCGCCCAAAAACATGCCTGAGCCTGCGAGACTCAGACCAGCACTACCGCCAGGCCAAACTTTATCAACTCCCGTGGTTACTGCAGCGCCTAAGTTGGAGGTGATATAGTACATCACCATTCCTGTAGGACTTAATCGAGCTATTTCGGCCACGCGGCCATCTGGCAAAGTTGTGCGTAAAGGCATACCCGTCCGCAAAGCAACTGCTTCAGCAGCCGCTTTTTTTGGATCTGAAAAACGCTGCAATTGCTGGGTAATTTGCACCAAAGCAGCCAATTCAGATTGTACTGAGGCGGTGTTTATGGGTAAATCGAATTGTTGTTGTACCTGCCTTAAAGCCGGCGGATCGGCAGATAAATGATAAGTCAATGGCGCACTAGTTTGCCCAGCTACTTGATGGGCAAAAAGCAATAAAACAGCCAGGTTGAATAACTTTTTCATAACATTTGGTTTACCTAGATAGGATATTAAGCGTAAAATAATTTCAATCCTGAAAGCACGGACTTTAAATCGTACCATACAATACCCAATTTTAGGGATAATACCCAAACCAAAAAAATACCCTAATTAAGGTAGTATTGATAAAAATTATTCAGAGGGCAGGCTTAAATACCTGTGTGATTGCTCATATACCAGCTTTTTGTAAATACGAATTGCTATTTCCGTTACTGTTACGCCAGGAATACAACCCTAAATCGTGCAAAAAGCGGAAAAAATAGCCTAATAATTTAAACTTTAGCTAAGCTACAGCAGCACGCTAATATGGCCGAGAAGCTTCACGCCTGCCACTAAGGCTGTTTCGAAACTATACGAGAGATAATCCCTTTGTCGTGCCGGAATTCTGCCCACAATATGCCCGCAAAATGCACCACGATAAAACCAATCAGATAATAAATAGAAAGTTCGTGAATCGATTCCATTCGCTCTTTTAGGGCTTTAGGCCCCAGCGCAATGATCAAGCCCGTTGCCAAGGAGGCAGCGACCAGCACATAAAAACCCAGATAAACGCCAAATTGGAAACGAATGCGCAAGTCCAATCCCCGCGAAAATGGGTTGGAAAACTTCATCTCCCCAAAAAATGGTACGGTTATGCGGATAAGATATAGACCGGTGAGCATATAGCCGAGATAGATGTGCCATTCCCACATCGGTTTGCGAATTTTTTTGGCCAAAACGATAAGCTGGTCGCGCGATAATTCCGCCCCCTGCTCGTGTAAATAAGGCCCCATGATATCGGCAACATGGTTTTTTTCTAGCCAACCCAAACGTAGTAAGATGGTTCCGAGCATGCCGAATAGGGTAAAAGCAATGGCCCAGTGCAACAGGCGGTAGGTGCGTGAGTAGGCTTTGGCTTCCATATTTTTCGGATTTATCTTACACAAACCTACGCACAACTAAACCGGGAAAATCAATTAAGAATATTGATCCGAATTACCGCTGTCTGGGTCCAAAAAAGATAAAAAAATACACTCCGCGCATCCCAAATCCCTCCTTCCAAACGAGAAGATTAGGTTTAAACAAAACGCAACGAAGCAAATAGTTTAACCTAGGCGCATGGTGGTCAAATGAAAAAACCGCCCCAGCACTTAGCTGAGGCGGTTTCAATACGGCAAAAATGCTGGTGTCCGATTACATCAAATCAAAACGATCCAATTGCATCACCTTCGTCCATGCAGCTACAAAATCTTTCACAAACTTCTCCTCGTTGCCTTTGCTGGCATAAACTTCTGCCAAAGCGCGCAACTCAGCATTGGAGCCAAAAATTAAATCGGTACGCGTAGCTGTATATTTCACCGCAGCTGTTTTACGGTCACGACCTTCAAACAACTCTTTTGTGTCGTCGGTCGCCTGCCAGGCTGTGCTCATATCGAGTAAATTCACAAAAAAGACGTTTGTCAGCGCATCTTTCCGGTCCGAAAAGATGCCTTTTGCTGAACCATCATAGTTCAATTGCAAAGCACGCATTCCACCCACTAAAACAGTCATTTCTGGGGCAGACAATGTTAGTAACTGTGCCTTGTCAATCAATAACTCCTCGGACGACAAGGTATACTGCGTTTTGAGGTAGTTCCTGAAACCATCACCCATGGGCTCAAGTAGGTTGAAGGAGGCCACATCCGTTTGTTCCAGGCTGGCGTCCATTCTTCCTGCTTTAAAAGGAACTTCAACCGTAAAACCCGCATTGGAAGCCGCTTTTTCAAGGGCAGCAGCACCTCCCAGCACAATCAAATCGGCCATCGACACCTTTTTGGGTTGAACGCGTGAATTAAATTCTTGCTGAATTTTTTCCATCACACCCAGCACTTTGGCGAGCTGTTTAGGATTGTTCACCGCCCAATCTTTTTGCGGCGCCAAGCGTATACGTGCACCATTGGCGCCTCCACGGCGGTCTGATTCACGGTAGCTAGAAGCCGACGCCCAAGCGGTGCTCATGAGCTCTTGAACACTCAGACCGGAATTGAGGAGTGTTTTTTTGAGTTCGGCTATATCACTGGCATTTATCAGTTCATGCTTACGTAACGGTATTGGATCCTGCCATATCAAATCTTCTTTCGGAGCTTCGGGACCAAGATAAGTAGAGCGCGGCCCCATGTCGCGGTGGGTGAGCTTAAACCAAGCACGGGCAAAGGCGATTTCAAAAGCCTTCTGGTCTTTGAGAAAACGACGTGAAATTTTTTCGTACTCCGGATCGAAACGCAGCGCAAGATCTGAAGTGAGCATATAAGGGAAGTGTTTAACCTTGGGATCAAAAGCATCCGGGATGATTTTTTTGGCCTTTTTAGCCACCCACTGGTGTGCACCTGCGGGACTGGTTGTGAGCTCCCATTCGTAGGCGAAAAGATGTTTAAGATAATCATGACTCCATTGCACAGGAGTAGTTGTCCAGGTAACTTCCACGCCGGAAGTAATGGCATCCGTACCTTTTCCTGATTTATAACTGCTTTTCCAACCAAATCCCTGCTCTTCTATGCCAGCGGCTTCAGGTTCAGGGCCAAGATTTGAAGCTGGTCCAGCCCCGTGGGTTTTGCCCAAGGTATGCCCACCGGCTATAAGTGCAACAGTTTCTTCATCGTTCATGCCCATGCGTCCAAAAGTTTCACGGATGTCTTTGGCCGAGAGCAAAGGATCGGGATTGCCATTAGGACCTTCTGGATTGACGTAAATCAAACCCATTTGCACCGCGGCTAAAGGGTTTTCAAGCTTGCGGCCATCGGTGTACCGTTTGTCCTCAAGCCACTTTTTCTCCATGCCCCAGTAAACGTCGAGTTCAGGTTCCCAAACATCTAACCTACCACCAGCAAAACCATATGTTTCGAAACCCATCGATTCAAGGGCCACATTACCTGTTAGTACCATTAAGTCGGCCCAAGATATTTTATCGCCGTATTTCTGTTTAATTGGCCACAATAAACGGCGGGCTTTGTCGAGATTGGCATTATCCGGCCAGCTGTTGAGTGGCGCAAAACGTTGCTGACCACTGCGCGAACCCCCACGACCATCACCTGTACGGTAGGTACCTGCGCTATGCCATGCCATTCGAATGAAAAGCCCACCATAGGTGCCAAAATCTGCCGGCCACCAATCTTGCGACTGGGTTAACAGCACCTTGATGTCGTTTTTAAGGGCTACATAATCGAGTGAATTAAATGCCTCAGCATAATTAAATTGCGGCCCCATCGGATCCGACAACTCCGAATGCTGACGTAGAATGGCGAGGTTTAATTGATAGGGCCACCACTCCATGTTTTGTGAGGCAAGCGCGTTAGAACGACTTTTTTTCGTCGCTCCCGACCAAACATCGGGTTTTTTCTCCTGCGCCATTGCCCCAGAACCTCCGGCAATCCACAACAGTAAAAGCAGTAGTGTTTTTTTCATGGTATGCAGTTTTAAATATATTTTCTAAAGCACGGCAAGAAAGTCCAGTAAAGTTCAAACT
>JBDNIH010000112.1:0-2429 GCA_041688385.1 Bacteroidia bacterium | reverse complement strand
TGTTTTTCATCCATTTGTTCAAACCCACTTTCGAGAGGTTCTCACAATTCAGTTTTCTGGCCTTCTGGGTCTAGTATCCAGCCAAATTTGCCAAACGGATGACTTTCCATTTCACCCACCACCGTAACACTTTTGCTTTAAGCGTTTCATTTAGCTTTTCGAGCTCGGCTGCCCGATAACTAAGCAGGAATTTTTTGGCGCTCGGGTTGCGATAGTCCGTTTTTTCATCCATGATGCTCCATTCGGTACGGCCGATTTCGTCTGGATTTTCTGCATCTCGCCGCATAAAAGTACGGCCTCCCCAAGGAGATAAATCGAAATGCAGCTGCGTTTTGTACCAGTCTTTGAGTTTGTCTGGGTCAGCAGCTTTAAAAAAGATGCCGCCAATGCCGGTTATCCTGCTCCCATATTTTTGAAGCAAAATAAAAAAGCAGTGCGGCTTCTAAGCTGATTTAATAACGCGGGAAAAAGGAAAAGCCAATGCGCGCGCCAATGGTAAAGACCGGACGCAATACACTTCCTTCAAACTGATCGCCGCCTTCGCGTTCCAATTCCCTAGAAATAGGGACTTCAAATAAACCTATGGGCGTATGTTGGGTATTGACAGATCTTAAACCAGCACCCACATAGGCATCGAGTATAAACCAATCCCGAAAAGCTACCTGATAACCACCTTTGATTGTTGCGCCTAAGGTGGTCAATTGAACGTCGGACCGGATATAGTTGAACGCCTTTTCGTCGCGGAGTATAAATTCACCTAGGCGATAATACTTCGATTGGGCGTACTGGCCTTCTAGTGCGATATAATATTCGTAATCGTCATTAGGATCTAAATAAAAGCGAATTTCAGACCGTAATCGGGTGAATTGCTGATCGTATTTGCCTTGATTGTTATTGTAAAAGGCCAAGGCGTAAAAGGGAAGGGTGTATTCTGCCTGTATGGATAAACTGCGTAGTGGTCTAATCTCTAATCCCAGTGCCAAACCCGGTGTATTGGGGTGTATTAGCATAAAAGGCTGGATTTTGGGCATAAACACTTCCTTCCAACCCCAACTTTTGCTGAAATCAGGACTGAACTGACCTGCAACGGTGAAGGGACCCAGCAGCAGTAAGCAAGCGAAGAAATAGCGGAGTTTACCCTGCAACATTTCACAAAGATAGCAGAAAAATGAAAATCCAAAAATAAGATATTTTCTCAAAATGAGAATACAGCTAATTATATGGGAAACAGCTCCCAGTTTTCCGATTAGTTTTAGAAGCGGTTTACCTTGAAAACAAAAAACCGGCGACTAGGCCGGTTTTTTGTTTTCAAAATTGTTTTTTTAATCGACGTGAAGCTCGATGATTACAGGTATAGCCGCATTCCCAGCTTTATCCGTAGCTTCTAGCGTAAGGTGGTACTCGCCCAATGTTACATCTGCCGGTACCATAAAAGTTTTGTCGACGGTGTAAGTTTTATCTGTGGCTGTGCCGGTTTCGGTCATTTCCCACTCACCTGCCAAAACGCGGTGCGTATGACCATCTGCAGTATGAATATCTATTTTCCACTGAGATAAAGCGACATCATCGGTAATTGTAGCAACAATGCGGAAAGTAGTATCGGCTGTGAGATCCATATGATCTGCAGCAGGTAGGCTGAAACTGATGGTTGGTTTGGTCAGGTCAGGTGTTTCTTCCTTTTTACAGGCTGTAAAACTTAAAGTCACCATCGCAGCTAAGAGCATGATTTTTTTCATAGGGAGTCATTTTATGCAACAAAGTTGCGTAAATATTTCTTTAATGCAATAGTGTTGCAAAAATAATTTATCGCCTTAACGTATGGTAATGGTGCGCTGAAGCGCGGCACTGTTGTCGTCACCATCCACAATCATCAAGTAAAGTGTGGCTGTACCCGGACTTTGCGTTGCAGGTATTGGGGCCGACTCACTGAGTTGTACAAATCTTGAATTATTGAAAGTGGTGAAATTTTGCGCATAAAGTACAGCACCTTCGCCTGGGGGACTGGTCCGTACAATTTTAATGGCAATAACTTCCAAGCCATTATCATCGCTGAATAAACCTGCAATAGGTAAATTACTACCTGCCAATATGCTCGTACCTCCAATGGAGGGACTACTTAAAGAAGCTACAGGAGATAAGATGTTATTGGGATTTACAACGCTGAATTCACGCAACAAAACAGTCGATTTCCGGCCATCGACATCTGTTACTTCTGCACTGAGCACATACAATCCGGGTTGAGCATCGGCAGGAACAGTGCCGCGTAAGTCTACTTGGTCGGTGGTGCCGCTTAAGCCGATTACTTCTTCACCTTCCCACGCATTCAAACCCAGTTCGAACCAAGCTGCATATTTGTGTTGCCATTGAATACGGATCTCTCGCAGGTTTTTGTCGTCGGTGGCTGTATATCGGAAGGAAAAGGGGGCACC
>JBDNIH010000111.1:0-24735 GCA_041688385.1 Bacteroidia bacterium | reverse complement strand
TAAAGCAAAAATTGAAAAAGAAGAAAAACCCTATCCCAAATATATACTTGACTTAGTCGGATTCTTTGCGGGTTTTGTAAGTGGTGTGACTGGGGCAATTGAGCTGCTATTTAACCGGTTTTACCTGCGTTATGGACTAACTAAAGAAGAAATAGTGGCTACATGGGCTGCCAGTGAAATATTTCTGCATTTAATTAAACTTGTAAGCTACATTTTATTGGGTTTGTAGTCAAAATCAGCGCTTTGGCTTGGTATGGCTATTGCCTTAGGTGCTCTCTTCTCATCGCTTGCGGTAAAATATATTTTGCCCTATTTAAGTGCGTTTGTGTTTAAAAAAATAGGCTATGGCGCTATGGTGTTTTCGGGAATTGTCTTGTTGTTGAGCACCTCACAGCAAATTTTAAAACACGACAAGCTTAAAGTTGATATCGGCCTAAACGACACCAAAATAAAATGGAACAAAGTAAGTGAGACTTAGAATATGCATTAGATAATGGACTCGAAGTAGAAAGACCCATTCAACCCGGTGAACTTCCCGAAAACTTAAGGTTCAAATACAAAGCGCTCACCAATACCTTTGACCAAATACTATTAGAAAAGGTATTTAAATTAAATAATGTCCCTAGCTATGAATTTTACTGCTACAAAGACAGCAAATTAACCCAATACGACTTTGAACAATAACAGTTGCCGTTCGGGGGGTTGCGCGAGAAAGGAATGTATGAAGCCGAGCACCGTACATCAGCGCTGCACCTATTCCAGCGGCAAAGCAGCAGCCTTCGACTTTAGCGAAACAGCAAGTCGAATAAACCATTTAACTGGCCCAATTCCTTCCCGTTCATGATGTGCTGCGCAGCTGAGGCAAACCCAACCAACAAGGTCTCGTCAAAATTAACAGGCAACGTCGTTTCGTGGCATACCAACTTGTACATTGACGGTTTCGGATAATCCATTATATTAGACTCAAAAAAGGCGGTTTTAAGACGAATTGCTGCTGTAAGTCATTTCAAAATGAATGAGACTAACAAACTAATCGACAACATCACCCTCGCCGCCTTATTGCTATTGAATTTTGGTTTGAAGTTCCTGTTCATTTCGTCAAACGCTATTGGCGGCGATGAGCCCTTCAGTATCTATCACGCGCAAATGAATATCCCCTCTATAATTCAGAACCTAATTCATGGCAACAACCCGCCATTTTATGAAATTCTTCTTCACTTCTGGATAAAAGTGTTTGGGATAAGCGCACTATCGGTCAGATTTCCGTCTTTAATTTTTAGTGTTTTGACCGTCTACTTTATATTCAGACTGGCCAAAGTATTTTTTAGTTATCGTGTAGCGCTCATTGCCTGCTTATTGTATTCCTTTTCAACTTACCACATTTTATTTGCGCATGAAGCAAGGGTGTATGCCCTGTTCGCTTTATTAACCGCCATGTCGATGTATTACTATCTGAAAATTTACAGTGAGCCCAAAACATTAAAATATTACCTTTTTCTGCTTGGAACGAACGTTCTATTGATTTATTCTCATTATTTCGGGTTTTTTGTGCTCGTAATTCAGACTGTTGCTCTCTTAGGTGTAAAAAATATAGGCCGACAAACCGCCGCAAAATATGCCCTATACTTACTGATTTTAGTCCTTTTATATTCTCCAAACTTCAACAATTTAATTGTTCGTTTCCTTGATTCCTCGTCAAATGGCACATGGGTTAGGCCACCAAATGGTATTGAAAGCATTTACAATATGCTCTGGCAATTTTCGAACAGGCCAATTACAACCGTCTTGTCTATTCTTGTGCTGTTGGTCGCTTTTGTTAAAATGATCGTAAAAAAAGATTACAAAAACATTTCACCGGGCTACAAATTCATCTTCTTTTGGTTCCTGTTCCCATTTTTATTCATGTTCGTGGTATCCTACTGGATCCCCATGTTTATGGATAGGTATTTGATTTTTGTTTCATTAGCTTACTATTTGGCCTTAGCCATTTGTGCTAATTATATTATTAAAGTAAAAAAATATAGTCTTGTCCTGCCAGCTATACTCATTGGATTTTTTGTCATTACGGTAAATCCCGATGTTGACAATAAAAGGCATGTAAAAGATACTGTTGCAAAAATTACGGCGCTTAAGGGCGAGAATAGCTTGGTATTAATTTGTCCCCAGCATTTTGTTTTAAACTATACGTATTACGCGCACCCCGAAATATTCAAAGATGTAGACAATGAACCTTTGTATACTAAAATGCTCAACCGCCTGCAAGAGGAAGATGTTTATGCCTTAAATAGTCTAGAAAATATCAGCTTAGCACATTTTAGTACTATTTTATATTTAGATGCAGCTGCAGATTTTTCTTACCCTAACAATAATATTATTCCAACTTTAGAAAAAAACTTCCAGCTAAAACAAACACACAAATACTACGAGATATTTACAATTTATGAATTCATAAGAAAAACTAAACCGTCTATTGTAGCGCCCGCCCAAATACCGCAAGTTTCGTCTCACTGAAAAATAGCTCCAATGCCAACGGCAGTTTGGCAGTTATTTAAACCTTGTGT
Source organism: Bacteroidia bacterium (assembly GCA_041688385.1). GTDB lineage: Bacteria > Bacteroidota > Bacteroidia > UBA7662 > UBA7662 > UBA7662. Next base: position 22,174 of record JBDNIH010000111.1, on the reverse strand, counting down.
TTTTGCCTCCGGGAAGGAGGCTATAGGGCCGGAATTAAGCAGTGGTTTGAAGGTCGAAATCCATTCAGCTTTCTGCACAATGATGTGTAAACTATGCAACGCATACTCATTGCCATACAAACCATGACCGAACGGAAGCATTAATTTTGTGTGTGCTGATTTTAAACCAGCTACCGCAATGAAAAACCCACGCTTTTCCCTTCTCCTTATTTTTTCAATAAGCGCAGCACTCCCCACCGCTTGTAACGAGGCCGAACAAAAACCCCATGTCATTACCACTAAAGAGCATATGAAAGCAGAAAAACAAAACCTAAAAAATATGCTCTCGGCCTATGAAGGCGAAATAACCGCTACGGCGAAATACGCAGCATTTTCAAAAAGAGCCGAGGAAGATGGTTACCACAATATTGCTTTATTATATGATGCGGTTTCTGCGGCTGAAAACATACATGCCCGAAACCATAGAGCTGTTTTAATTGACGCCGGCGTAACTATTCCCAACCTAACACCAAACTACAAGGTAAAAACCACCAAAGAAAACTTATCGGATGATATTGGTGGAGAGGCGTATGAAGCACAGACTATGTATCCCGATTTTCTAAAAACAGCAGAAACGGCTGGAAATCAAATAGCACATTTGAGTTTGACCTATGCCATGAACACCGAGGCAAAACATAAGTTCTTTTTCGAGCAAGCCCTCGGCAACATCAACAGCAATACGTTAAATAGCCTACCCGCTGCCTATCATGTTTGCCCCAGCTGTGGAAATACCTACACAACGGCACCCAACCATTGTGACTTCTGCTTAACAGAAAGCGAAAAATTCCTCTAATTCCTATAAATAACCTACAAACCACTAGCAATACCTGACGTGGTAGTTTTGCGCTGACCGCATGCTATGCGTTGGCGTAGTCCGACTGATTCGGGCGCTTAGCGGTGCGTTATATTCCAACGGCCTTTTTTGAAATCGGCGGCTTTGGCTTTCGGCGGAGCCATCGTTTTGCGGCGAATTTTTTGCTCTTCTTCGGGGAGATGAATTACCTCTTGGCAGCCAGCGGAACAACAACCTTGGTATTTCTCCCGACAAGTCTCACATTGAATAAACAGCAAATGACATTCGCTATTAACACAATTCGTGTGGTGATCGCTTCTTTCACCGCATTGGTGACATTTACTAATTATTTCATCGCTGATACGCTCTCCCAAACGTTCATCAAAGACGAAATTTTTGCCAATAAACTTACTCTCCAAACCCGATTGTTTCACTTGACGGGCATAGTCAATAATACCGCCCAGCAATTGGTTTACATCTTCAAAACCTTCGTGTTTAAGGTAAGCACTTGCCTTTTCGCAACGTATTCCTCCGGTACAATAGAGTACTATTTTTTTATCCTTTTGTTCCTTCAGCAAATCCGCAACCAATGGAAGCTCTTCTCTAAACGTATCTACATTGGGGGTGATGGCACCTTTAAAATGACCCACTTCACTTTCATAATGGTTGCGCATGTCCACCACGATGGTATTGGGATTGTCCATGGCCGCATTAAACTCAGCAGCAGAGAGGTGATTTCCTACATTGGTGACATCAAAGGCATCATCATTTAAACCGTCGGCAACAATTTTATCACGTGTTTTGATAGTCAGTTTATAGAAGGATTTGCCGTCGTCTTCCACCGCGTATTTAATGGGTACATCCTTTAACCAGGTCCGGTTGTTTAAATCGGTTAAAAAATCATCCATCTGGTGTTCTGGAATACTCATTTGGGCGTTGATACCTTCACGGGCTACATAAACACGGCCAAAGCAGCCCAGTTCCGACCATGCCAGATACAATGCATCGCGGGTTTCCCCTGGATTTTCAAGTATCACATAACGATAAAAAGAGAAAGTGGCGCGCTGAAAAGTTTCCTGCATCAGACGTTCCCGCAATTCATTGCGGTTGACTTTGTTCTGTATAATCATAAAGTGTGGGTGTTAAGTTGCATGCTTAAACCGGACACAAAGGTAGAGAATTATATGAGGAAGTTAAAAAAGCCCTATGCAATTTATTGCTAACACATTTTTTATGAAACAGATTTGGCTTTTAATTTTACTGTGTTATATTTTGACGAACCAATAACTTAATTAGGAAACCTCAAACCACTATTTGGTATTGAATTGAAAAACAATCCGGTTAAGAGACCAATTACGTTCAAATCAAAATCCACTTGATTCTATTTTCAAGCCGATTGCAGTACGGGTGGTTCTGTCAGTAGTTTTGACATCCTGTTCAAAAAATGAACCCTTACAAGTTAATAACTCAACAACTAAACATGAGATTTTCAAAAAACCAACTATTCCTAGACTGAAATCTTTAAATCAACTCTACAAAAGATTAAAACAAAATCCAACTAATGCTCGTATTTCTGATGAAGAGATAGAATAAGATAGCGTAAATATGGGATTACTTTATGTAGAGGCCATTTTAAACCATAATCTAGAGGATATAGAACAGAAATTAAAAGCCCCAATGCTGAACTACACATGATTGATTTGGTAGCAACATCTGACTCAGGTATTGTATTGTTGATGCATGAAAGGCAATTTACTAGGTCAGATAAGTTGAATTTAAAACTTGTTAAATTGGATAAATATGGGAATCAACCTCCAGGCTCAAATATTAAAGAACCTATTGTAACTTCTTTCAAGATCTATCCAAATCCAACTTCTCCAATAGTTAATCTAGAATTCGAAAATATCGACCGATTTAGTCAAGCTATATTCCATAATATACAGGGTCAAAAAGTAGCCTCATTCAATATTGAATCTCAAAAAAACCAAACTTTAGATATTAGCATATTAGCAAAAGGCATATATTTTGTTCAGCTCATTGGTAAAAACAATACGAGTAAAGTAAATAAACTTATTGTAAACTAAGCAGCAATTACAATAAAGGCATTTAAATCAGAGCTTAGAAGTCAATAGCGTTTCACTGAGCATATGCTCAGTGAAACGCTTATTCTCGGCAATCTCCGCGTTAAAACACCTGCTTACCTTTATAACATTATGACCTTATGGCTTTAAAACCGTAAGGACAATGCCTGCACCCGCTCTTGCAACAATGCCCACGTGTGAGATGGTATTTTTCGGTAAAGACCATATAGCCCTGCGCGTTGAAGTAGAAATCCTCTCCTTCAACGAGCGGCTTTTGAATACTTTTAGATGGTTTTGGAATCATTTAAAATAAATCGACCCAGGCGCCACACCTGTGCTGAACGAATCGACCACTGCAAAACTCAGATTATAGCGTAAAAGTTTGCCTGAACTATTAAAATCTCCTGCATCGGTACCATAAAAGTAGCCTGTAATGGGATCAAAACCGATGGCATAAAAATTCCGATTGAGTACAACCACACTACTTGCAAAAATAGCATTCCGATTATGCTCATACACCTTGCCCTGCATACTATAATACAATTTGGTGCGATCGGTATTGGCACACAAATCCGAAGGACTCGTTTCCAGTCCCAAATCAATGTGGCTCCCGGTGAGGGTGTCTTCCAGTTTCCAAAGACTTGCATCCGTTGGCGTGCCCATAAATGCTGGTAAACCACCACACAATACCCACACATAACCACCGGCATCAACCGCAAAACTATTCGGCCAATCGCCTACAGGGATGGTGTCGACATAGGTGTCGGTGGTGGTATTTAGTACATATACACTGTTGCCGTTACCGTTGGCAATATACAACTCCCCGTCATGGGCCAGCAAAGCATCCGGAAAAGGGCCTGTTGCTAGGGTTTTAAGGACCGTTTTGGTGGCCAAATCAATTACTTTTAGTCGACCGTTACCGCCAAAACTGACCCACTCGGTGACATAAGCTTTGTTGCCAACCACCGCAATCCTACTCGGCAATTCAAATCCACCAATTTCGCCTATTGATTTAAAATCGGTAAGATTTACCAATTCCAATTTGTTGCCGTTTTTCACGACGATGATAGCCGTATTGTTCCAATGGGCCATGGCTTGGGTAGTATTACCCAACGGCCTGCCATTGGCTTGCTGAAACAAATGCTGTACAAAAGATGCATTCTGTCGATTCAAATAACTTAAACTACCCGAACCGCTAGGAAAGGCCCCTTCGCTCGTGACATAAATGCCAGCTTCATAACTCGCTGTTGGGTTCGGATTGGTATTGTTGTCTGGTTTACAACTCATGGCTGCCAAAAACACCAGACAAAGACTGGCTGTGCTTACATTTTTAATCATCATTTATAATTTAAGGTTAGGTTAAGCATATAATATCGGCCAGGCATAGGACGCCATTGGACCGCTTGATAATTGGTATTGAAGAGGTTGTTGACTTGCAAACCCAAGTTGATGTCCATCTTTCCGAAAGACGTGTTTATACCGGCCTGCAGGTGGTTGAGCTGGTAAGGGTCGAGTGCATCGCTGTGATCGCTGGTCACAAACCGTTGACCTGTAAAATTGTATAAAAAGCCACTAAAAAACCGCTTGTATTGGTACCACAGCTGTGCCCGGAGCTGATGTTCAGGAACATAGATAAGCTGTTTATTTAAGCGATTCTCCTGCCCCGGACCCACCTGAGTATGTACCGATTTTACCCAAGCATAATCGGTTTGCAAGCGCAACGTATGCGGTCCAAACTGCTGCACAAGTTTTAGCTGACTTTCTATCCCCTGTGAAGAGACCCCCAGAAGATTCTCTGGCGACCAGATGCCACCACCGCCAGGTAGCCAGATGATCCAGTCGTTGACTTGTTGTCTAAAATAGCCGATGCTGACTTCTTGATGCTGTTTTCGGTATTGAAACTTTTGGCGTACGCCTACTTCTCCCGACCAACCCAACTCCGGCCTTAAACCAGCATTACCACCGGGTTGCCAATATAAATCGTTCAATGTTGGCAGACGATACGTACGACTCGCATTGGCATACAAGCTGGCTTGTCGTGCTACAGCATATTCTAAGCCGATTCCCGGGGTAAAAGGAACCAATTTACCCTCAAAAAATTCCTGTCGCAGTAGGAGTTGCCCTCTCCATCGACCTTCACTGTATCTAAGCGCAGACCAAACGGCATAACGTTGTTGTTGAATCGGAGCCATATAGGCCGGTGATTGGGCTTCATACAAACTGTGATGTGCCACCGCCTGCCACCGCCAGTGTTTGGTCAACGCAGCTTGTAGATCTAATTCACTGATTACCGCGGTAAAACGATGTAATTCATTTAAATCAGCCAAGGGATCTACAAAGGTATTGTCCTCTAACGACCACATTTGCCGCACTTGCCATTGCAGTATTTCGCCGGCATGCATCCAGCGCAGTTGGGTACGTAAGGCCACGTCACTTTGAACCGAGGTAGCATTGGCGGCAGTCATAGCTGGAGGAATGGCTCTATCGTAGTTCTGAAACCACAGTTTTACGGCGAGTGAATCCTGTTTGCCTATGCCGTAACCAAACTGGTACAAAACACCATGGGCTGTCAATTGTGCATTTTTCAGTTCTTCGCGCGGTGATCCAAAACGCGTCACATTTGCATAGGGAAAGTTATTTTCTGCTTTTTTCGAAAAAAGGCGCAAATCATGACTCATGCGCCCTTGAACAAAACTCAGTTGTGTACCCAGCGTGTGTTGACCGAAACTCCCCCCTTCATAGAACAAACGAACAGCCGAGTTCAGTGGGCGTGACTGCCCCAATTGAATGGCTGCTCCGAGCGCACCGGAACCAAATAGTGCGACAGATGCGCCTTGTTGGACTTGGCTATCATCCAGGAAAAACATTGGCAACAAAGCCAAATCACTCAAGCCATTCATTGGGCTCAAAAGTGAAAAACCATCCCACAACACTGCTGTATGTGCTGAACCAGCTCCGCGGGCAGCAGACGTGCTCAAACTGCCCATACCATACGTCCGTAGACTCAATCCGCCTTGTCGCTCTAGTACATCCGACAAATTAGCGCCCGGCATCGCACGGAGTAGCAGACTATCAGGTTCAAGCGATCTATAGCCAATATAAAATGCAGGTTTCGGCGCTGCCACCTCGACGGGTGACAACAGAAGCGTATCGCTAAGCTGGGCATTGGCCAGACCGATACACCCCAAAAGGGCTAAAACAAAAAATCCTGTCCGTTTCATGGTTTACGGGCAGGCTTCAGGGTAGCAACGAAAAGACGACGCCATTTATGGCATCCCAATCCCGAAGCGGCTTTTATTCCCGAAAGCCTTTCTTTGGTGTACTTTGGCAGGTCTTCTGACTCACCCCCCAACAAATCACCTTCCCTCTTTGCAGAAGTGGTATACCGATTTGCGGTTATGGAGTTTACAGCAGCGGGAACTGTACCGGATTTTCACCGGTTTCCCTTTTCATCCCGATTGTTTAGGCCGAGAACCAAAGTACAGGGCAAATATAGTAAAAGACTACTCCGTTTTGCCATGCAACTTAGCGCGACCTATTTTTCTTCAACTGGTGGTTGTAGTGTGCTTTGGTCCGCTTGTGAAAACATCCACTCCGCTCAATCACCATTTTACCGACTGCCACAAACAATCCCTGCAAAACTATACACCATTAAAACCTTAGAACCATAAAAGTGTCTGCTTTTTCAAACCGCGTCAACCCGCGTTTTACGTGCCGTTCCAGACATTAACCCCATAAAAAAAGCCGCCCCGGATTCCGGGGCGGCTCTCAAAACTTAAAGCTTAGGCTTAACGCTGAATCATCAAACGCTTAACAGTCGATGTATTGCCGTCTGAAATTCTTACGAAATACAAACCGGATTGCAAGCTGCTAATGTCTAACAATACTTCGCCACGCAACGCATTGTTTTCGTTTAAGCTAAGTACTTCCTGACCAACTGGATTAACCAATACCACTTTCAAATCAACATTCTTGTCGAAGTTGTAAGCAAGTGTTGCTTGGTTCTCAGCAGGATTCGGATAAAGGCTCATAGCACGACCCAATTCATTCTCATCAATCGAGGAGATTATACCACGGGTTAACGAGATATTAAATTTGGCTACAGCTTCTTTGGTAAGTGTACCACTAGTGGCAACTACTTTCCAACGTCCATTGAACACACCATTTACAATCACTCCGCGTGCGCTAAGCGTATCCGCAAGCACACCGTAGTCGATGTTCAAAGAAGGACTAGTCAAACCACTACGTGAAGTCAATGTTAGAGGATTATTTGTAGCAGTTTCCAATGACCAAGTGTAGGTTACTGGTGTAGTTCCCACCGAACGTGCTGAAGGCTGCCATGTGAAGTTCACAGTCTGTGTACCTAAACCTTGTAAAGTTACAGCCGTACTATTCGCTGGTGTAAGCAAGTTAAATACCGACATCGTATCAGGTATGAAACAAGTAGTTCTTACAAATGCTGAGTCATACTGTGGTGGATTTGCCACGCTGCCGTAAGGCAAGGAGTCGGCACCTGCGAACAGGGTAACCAAACCAGCAGGACAAATCAAACCTACATTGTAAGTACCTGCGTTGGTACCATCCCACAAACCATCACCATAGCTATCGCTGATACGGAACTGGAGGGTGGTGTTGTTCGGCACGCAGAAGGTATCAATGTGCGTTGCAGCAGCAGCATTGTACGGATTTACATCTGGGTAAGGACCACCTGCAGCGATTAAGTTATTGGTGACAGAATCACGCAAAGTCCAGGTAACCTCAGAACCGAAGATGTCTGTACGGATATTCACAACTACTTGTGAAGCACCACAACTTGTGTTCAGCGCGATGTTGTCGACAGCAAAACCACTACCTGCCCCAGCCGTAATGGCGTGGTTAAAGGCGAAATGTACAGAAGGCCGACCTGCATAAGCAGAAAGACTCACTGTTTTGGTTTGCCATGCGGCACCAGCAGCAACAGAATCCACACGTGTGAAGGTAACTCCACTGTCTACAGAAACTTCTACATAAGCTTTCGAACCTAATGTGCCATTGTTGTACGCATTAAAGGTCAAGTTCAAAATAGAAACCGGTGTAACACTCGAGAAGTTAAAGGAAGGTGAAATCAGACGGCCAGCAGTTTTAGCGGCAGCAATACCAGTTCCTGCGGCAGGAGCCGGGATAGTAAAGCCTGCACCACTCAAACTTGCAGCAGTACCTGCCTGCCATGCGCCACCGTTAATGTAGTTACACGGAATACCAGCTGTTTCAAGGTTCGCAATGTAAGGCAAGGTTGCACTCGGAGCAACTGTTACCGATACAGTAGCAGGAGCTGTTGGTCCGTAACAAGCATCGCTTACACGCATATCGAAGAAGTAATAAATACGAGCTAAGTTACTTCCTGGAGCCAACCAACTAGAATCCAAAGAGATTTTACCAGCAAGCACATAAGGGAAAGTAGCACCACCTGTAGTACGGAACAGAATACCTGTACCAGCACCGTAAGTATTATTCATATAATAACTTCCTGGTGTGAGGTAGATGGAAACTGGAACACGGGTAACACCGGCTGCGGTTAGGCTCCATGGGGCAACTTGCAAAATTACAGCTGTTGGATCAACAGTTGGGTTTTTGTCCCAGATTTGAACGGCACCATCACGTGGACCATTACTAAAGAAAGTAATTGAGTCGATACGTACAGGAGCAAGAACAGTATAATACATACCATTGCTGAAATTACCACCAGGGAAAGTACCTGTAGTCGGAGCGATAGGACCGAAGGCCTGATTTCCATTTTGCTTATTCGCTAAACCAACTTGGAAGGTAGTATTCGCCGAGATGGTACCCGTTGTAATAGAAGTACCTACTGCACCAACGGTGCCATTGGTATTGTACCATACCACTTCTTGTGATCCTGGAGCACCAGCACTTAAAGTAGCAGAACCGCTTCCGCAGATGGTAGCGCCTACAATGTTAACTGGCAATGCAGTAACCGGGCAATTGAATATTACCGTTCCACGACGCAAGTCGATGTTGCGTACACCAGCCGAATACAAAGTATCCGTTCCACGTACAGCACGTACTCTCCAAATACCACGAACGGTATCACCAACATTTACACCCAAAGAGGCCATCAATTGATTGATAGCACCGAAAGTTAATGTCAATACAGTATCTGCACCGCTGTTGTTGGCAGTCAACGTTGCCAAAGGCGCGTTGAAGTTGCCGGCTGCACGTGCAGCCAACTGCCAAGCATAACTTACACTGCCAGTAGCAGGAATAGAACGCTCCCAATTTACACTAACTGGGGTAGTAGATTGACCATCGATGTTCACGAATGCGCTATCCGCAGGTCCAATCAAACTAAAATTAGTCAACGCTGGAGCAACAACACGAATGGTATAGTCTTCGGTTTCGCCCCAAGAGTACGTACCACAACCTGTAGGAATGGAACCCTCTCTCAACACAATACGTAGACGGGTAAGGCCGGTATCTGTGTTAGCAGGCAAAGTAATGTTTACGGTATTCCAACCCAAGATAGTTGTAAGTGGAAGTGCGCCTACTTCTTCTGCTGCATCGAATAATCCGTCGCGGTTTATGTCAGCATATGCACGCAAGTTTGCACCGTAATGGTTACCACTACAGCTTCCATTTTTCAATTGGAACGCATAAGGGAATGAACGTACTACGTTTGCAACTGAGCCGAATGCTGTGTTGTCGGTATAACCTTCACAAGCAGTTGGTAAAGAACCAAAAGTGTTCGCACCGAATACTACACTATCGATTTTGGTGTCAGCTGTACTGGTAGCCAAAGAAGCACAATAAGCAAGGGTTACAACGATTGGCTTACTGTATACCAACGAGTCTGCACCCGCTGGATTGGTTACCCGCAACTTCACGCTGTACGTACCTGGCGTAGTAAATTCAATCTGCGCATTTTTGGTAGTATCAGCCGTAGCGTTTACGAAAACAGCATTGTTTGGTGTTATCGTCCATTTCCAATTTGTAGGCACGTTTCTAGATGTGTCTGTAAGTGTTACCGTTGAAATGATTCCACCCATAGTAGCAGTTGTATCCGACACCATGAAACCAGCAATTGGCGGCACAGGTGCAATTACAGTTAAAGTACCACTGCTCGATTTAGCACAACCATTTACGGTAATAGTTGCCGTATAGTTTTCAACAGCTATGTTGGCACGTACGCCGGTAGAAGCTGTTGCGCCAGTGGCAGTAAACGTGCCCGGACCAGTCCAAACTACAGTGGCAGGCGATGCAGAGAACCCTGGATTCAAAGCACCGATGGTCTGAACATCTGTCGTGCTAGAAATAATCCAAGAACCAGCTGTATTGTTGTCTGGACTAATCATCATTACTCCTGCTCTACCTGATGAGCTCGGAATTGCACCTGACCAATCTGAAGCAGTTACACCAGTAGTTGGTGCAAAAGTATATCCATTCACCCCTATAACATCAATAATGGCACCACCTGGGGCGGTCAAAATATAGCCAGAGGACGACGAAGAACTTAGTGATCCGTTAGCACCACCTGTATTGTAGAAGTTACTGGCAGGAATATCTGTGCCTATACCCAAGTGCAGAATTAATGTTGCACCCGGTGCCAACAAAACACCCGCAGGGAAAGTAAAAGAACGCGCACCAGCACCCACAATTTCTAAAGTAAATCCTGAAATGTTAGCTGCTAATCCGCTGAAATTTGAAATTTCCAACAAATCTGGGTCTCCAGTGCTGCCTGTAACATAGGCAGGATAGTTCGCGCCAGTTTGACCTTGACCGCCGTAAAAAAGCGTGACTTCGGAAATCCGCACGCCATCCGGTGAGCCAACACTTAAGCTAGCAGACGAGCCTTGCAAAATAGTTGGAGGCGAAACCGTAACCGTGTACACCGTGCTGCGCACACTGCGTGTGAGTGAGTCGCCAGCAAGCGTTTGTCCTGCTATTGAATCAATGTATACATTCACTTGGTAAGTTCCTTGATCAGTAAAGTTTACGGCTGGGGTGAATGTAATTGTATCCGTTCCGGCAGCACTAATGCTACCGCTGTTACGAACTACCGCTGTGAGGTTGGTGGTTCCCGAAGGACCCGTTACCGATCCACGAACAGTAACCGGTGCACCTGAATAAGAAAGCGGAGCACCTGCGTTAAACAGCACTGCACGCACTGTTTCGGTAGCTGTGTAACAACCTGAGTTTCCAGGTGAGCTAACCGAAGCAATGGTTATTTCTGATGGCGAGGTAGTTCCTAGTGCAAAAAATTCACCATTCGCTAAGTCAATGCCAGCGGCAGAAGTTCTCGTACCAGTAGCTAGCGTATTTGCTGTAGTCGAAATACTTCTTTCTGTCCAAGAGCCGGTCAAAGCACTCGCCTGCACCAAACGAATTTGTGCTGGCGTACCCAGATTTAAAACATCGGCTGCGGTCCAAGTAAGTGCTACTGTAGAAGTTGCAGGCATCGGGCCACTAGAAGTAATACGTACTGCACGCGTGCCCATTATAGCAGATACTGGAGCGGTAACGCTACCCGAAGGAGCGCCAACTATTTCAGCAGAATAAGTACGAGAAACACCACCTGTATTAATACCAGCCAACACCATCAAAAAACGGTCTGTACCATTTCCAATGGAGAAGTTACGGGTTTGTGCCGCGGTAGAAGAAACGGTCCAAGTCATTTTACCCCGAATGTAAGCCGTTGCACTACCTCCGGTGATATTTGCCAAAGCACCATTCGAAAGTATCATTTCTGAACCTGAAGGCACTACAAATATACCCGAACTGAAAGCAAGGGCGCCAGGGGCGGTAGCTGTGTTCGGGAAGGTAGTTGCTGTAGAGCTCGACGAAGAGGTCATCGTCAAGTTACCACCTGCAATAATCAACTGCGTGCCTGTACCACCTGCTAAACGAATACCATTGATTGTACGTGAAGCAGGAATTTCGGTTCCTGTTGTACAAATAGAAGTGGCAGCCTGACCAGAGAAAAACACATAGTCCAAGTTATAGAGGGCAGTAGCACCCACGGCAATTGCACCAACAATTGGAGGCGTTACTACCGAACGACGGAAGGTAACCGCACCTGTAACTACACCACCTACGGTGTTGTCCATGGTTAAGTTACCATTGGTGGTTAAAATACCATCTAACAAGGTGTATCGTGCTGATACGTTGATAGGCATGCTCAATGTAAATGTGTTCGTCTGCATCTCGCGAATCGTACCGTTCGTAAAGGTTCCGGTACCACTCAATGTTTGTGCGGCTCCTCCCAATACAAGTATAGTAGCGTTCGTCGACAAATCCATTGTGCCATTATTGACGATGTTGCCATTCACAAAAATTTGACGCGCTGAAGTACCTGTTGTAGGTGCAGTAGAGAACGTAGCGCCTGCGCTAACCGTCAAATTACCAGTAACCGTAAAATTACGTACTGCAGCAGCGTTAAAATTAACCGCTGCACCGGCTCCACCTACAGTTAAGGTAGGCACAAATACAGAAGGCACATCAACGGTTACAACATGACCAGCAGCGATGACTACATCGCTTAGATAATGTGGTATAATACCGCCAACCCAAGTAGCAGGGCTACTCCAGTTACCTGTAGCGGCAGAAGTAATATTACCAGCAACTGGAGGGGTGTAAACGAAAGTCAAACCAGAAGGAGCTGTCACCGTAGGTGAGCCCGTCATCGAAGCTGTATTTATCGTGCCAGCAGTAGAAGTTAACCAGTCCGTTGTATTCGTACGGTTGTTGAATTCTCCGCTCGAGATACCGCCAAGTCCAACTTGAAAGGTAGAAGAACCAAGATGAACCATTGTTCCGTAACGGATTTGAACCGTGTTAGAACCTTCATTTAAACGTATCTGAAAATTTAAGTTATCACCTGCTGCACCGAATCTACGGTACCCAGTCCACTGAACAACCAAAGTGCGGTTAGGGGCTGTTCCAACGGTAACTACACGGATGTCACCTGCTACACCTACACCGCCAGTTAAACCGGGGCCTTGTGATTGCAAGTCAGCAGAAAGTGCCGAAATCCGACAACGCAACTCAGCTGGAGTTGTTGTTGTGGTTGCACTTAATGAAACGTAGGAGTTTGCACCCACATTCACCGAAGGTGTCAAAGCTGAATTTCCTAAAGAAATCCAACCATTCGCATTCACACCAATACGGTCGAAGGTGTATCCACCATAAGTGAAACTAAAGCCAATGGGAATACCAGGGCCAGCAAGAACAGTGGTTGTTGGCAGAGCAGGATCCGCGAATGAATTGTCATCCGTAGCCGTGTCTCCCAACAAAATACCACCCGTAGTGATAGCGGTATAGGTGTCATTTGATTGCGCATAACTGTATGCCCCCACCTGACCATACGATCGGGCTGAAAACATAATTAGCGCTACCAAACACAACCACCGCAGCTTATGCCGGCGGGTCGCCGAAATAGCCTTTGTGAAGTAATTGTTTTTCATAAAATGGTTTAGATTTTTATTTAGCAAGGAGCAATTTAGAGTTTTTTACTTCTAGTCCCAAAAAAAATACAAAAGCATTATACAAAATGCTTGGATATTTAAAACATCCAGTCAAAAATTTGAAAGTTTACTGCTATTCCGGCTTAAATAAAAGTTGCTGTAGCGCTCCTCTTTGCCGTTTTTAAGCCTTTTCTATCACCAGCATACAACAGCTCTCCCCCAAATCTGCCGCCCTCGGGCCCCATATCAATAATATAATCGGCCGTACGAATCACATCCAAATTGTGTTCTATCACCAAAACGGTATTGCCACGGTCGGTTAATTCATGTAACACCCCCAGCAGTACGCGTACATCTTCAAAATGCAGCCCTGTTGTAGGCTCATCCAATATATAAAAGGTGTTACCCGTGTCGCGTTTCGATAATTCAGCCGCCAACTTCACCCGCTGCGCTTCCCCTCCCGATAGTGTTGTTGAGGATTGCCCCATGGTTACATAGCCTAAGCCCACATCTTCAAGCGTTTTGATCTTGCGTAAAATATTAGGCATATTGGCAAAAAACACAACCGCTTCGCTGATGCTCATATCAAGGATGTCGCTAATCGACATGCCCCGGTACCGTACTTCCAAGGTCTCCCTATTATAACGTCTGCCCTGACAACTCTCACAAATCACCTGTACATCGGGTAGAAAGTTCATTTCAATGACCCGCATACCGCCGCCGCCGCAAGTTTCACAGCGACCACCCTTCACATTAAAAGAAAAGCGGCCCGGCTTATACCCCCTGATTTTCGCCTCAGGCAGTTCCGAAAACAAGGACCGGATATCGCTAAACACACCTGTATAGGTGCTTGGATTCGAACGCGGCGTGCGACCAATTGGCGCTTGGTCTATTTCAATGACTTTATCTACCAGTTTCACGCCCTCCACCTTGGTGTAAGGCATAGGCTTTTTGCGACTGTTATACAACGCCTGACTAAGGATAGGGTATAAGGTCTCATTAACCAAAGTAGATTTACCCGAACCAGACACGCCAGTAACACAAATAAACTGCCCTAGCGGAAAAGAGACATCCACCATTTTTAGGTTGTTACCGCTTGCGCCGTACAATTTGAGGTATTGTTGGTTTTTAGGTTTACGTATTGCCCGTACACCGACTTGTAACTTTCCGGCCAAATAAGCTGCCGTAGTTGTAGGCAATGCCAAAAATTGAGCAGGCGTACCTTCGCCAACCACTGCGCCACCGAACGAACCGGCGCCCGGCCCCATATCAATCACATAGTCCGCTTGGCGAATCATATCTTCGTCGTGTTCTACCACAATCACTGAATTGCCGCTGTCACGCAAACGTTTGAGGCTGTCGATTAGGCGTGCATTGTCTCTTTGGTGGAGGCCAATACTCGGCTCATCTAAAATATAGAGCACGCCAACCAGCTGCGACCCTATTTGCGTGGCCAAACGTATGCGTTGCGATTCGCCACCCGAAAGGGTGTTCGAACCCCGATTTAAGGCCAAATAACTCAAACCAATATCGAGCAGAAATCCCAAACGCGTTCTGATTTCTTTCAAAACCTCAACCGCGATCGTGGCATCCTTGCCTTGAAAATAATTGTCGAGTCCATCGATGAAGTCGGCGAGGGCATTCAGCTCCATTTCGGCCAACTCAGCAATGTTTTTACCGTTTATTTTATAATGTAACGCCTCCTGTTTCAACTTACCGCCGCCACAAGTGGGGCAACTGCTGTGGGTCAGAAATTCTTCTGCCCAACTTTGAATAGAAATGGAAGCCGGATCATCGTGTTGTTTTTTAATAAGGTTGATGATGCCTTCCCAGCGAACCGAATGCCCATAACCTTCGTCCTGTTTCGAAGGAACCTCGAGTTTCTCTTCACTGCCGTACAAAATAAGGGCAATGGCCTGCGGACTCAACTGACCAACCGGTGTGGTGAGGCTGAACTTAAATTTTTTGGCTAAAGTCGATAACATTCGAAATACCCAGATGTCGCGGAATTCACCCAAAGGTGCTAAACCACCCGAAACAATGCTCAGACCACCATCCGGCATCACCCGCTCGGGGTCTACATCTGGCAAGCTGCCCAAACCATCACAATCGGGACAGGCGCCATAAGGCGAGTTGAAGGAGAAACTGTTGGGTTGCGGTTCGTCGTAGGCCAGACCTGAAACCGGATCCATCAGAAAACGGCTGTAGAACGATAAAGCGCCACTATCCAAGTCTAATAGTTGTATGATGCCCTTGCCGGTTTTGAGTGCGCTATCTATCGACTGCTTTAATCTTTTACCCTGGTCACCATCCAAAATCAACCGATCGATGACCAACTCAATATCATGGACCTTGTACCGGTCGAGCTGCATTTTCGGTGTAATGTCGATCACTTCGCCATCAACCCGAATTTTGAGAAAACCTTGTTTACGTACCTGCTCAAATAGCTCCCGATAATGTCCTTTGCGCGCCCGCACCAAAGGGGCGAGCAGGGCAATTTTCCGACCATCAAATTTTTCGAGTATCGCCGTCTCAATCTGAGCATCGGTAAAACGCACCATCCGATTGCCGCTGATATAAGAATAGGCCTCCCCCACACGCGCATACAGCAAGCGCATGAAGTCATATATCTCGGTGATGGTACCCACCGTCGACCGCGGATTTTTGTTGGTGGTTTTTTGTTCGATGGAGATAACTGGGCTTAAACCTTCAATTTTATCTACATCCGGCCTTTCCATATCGCCAATAAACTGGCGGGCATAGGCCGAAAAACTCTCCATATACCGCCGTTGCCCTTCGGCATAAATGGTATCGAAGGCCAAGGACGATTTCCCGCTACCACTCAGGCCGGTAATGACTACCAGCTGGTTGCGGGGGATTTTTAAATCTATGTTTTTGAGATTGTGAACGCGGGCACCGTATACTTCTATGTACTCAGCTTCCCCGGCGAATTTAGGCGATTGCTCCATCAGGCTGCAAAATTAAGCAATGATTAGCTCATTGCTCAACAGCAGTTTCTCCCAAAGGTTTTGGCACATGGATTTCAAGCACCTGGCCTTTGACCAAATCGGTTGATTCTAGTTTGTTCCAAAGTACAATATCCAACACGCGGAGATCGAACATAGCCGCGACAGTACGGATATCTTCTCCTTTTTTAACGGTATGTCGGATATTGACATAGGCCTGATCGGAGGTTTTTTTCTCAATCGCCACTACCTCTGGCTGGGTAACCATAAACTCTGGCTTAATCTCATTTTCAACCGTAAACACCGATGCATCGGGAATTTCAATCCGATACCGTTTCCCATTTTTATTGGGCAAATAGGTTTTACGCAGCCACGGGTTAAATACTTTCAGGTGTTTGTAAACGATTCCTTGACTTTTAGCAAAAGCCACCAAATCATTTACGGTGGTATCCACATAAACGGCGTTCGTCTTGAGTGGTTTGTATAAATGTTTCTCCCGGAAGTTATAACCGAATTTACGTGGGTCTTCCATAATCGTCTTTACGGCCACCAAACGGGGGAGATAACGAGATGTTTCGTTGTTCAGGTAAAGACCATGGTAATCGTCGACGCCTTGCATACGCACTTGGTTACGCAAACCCGTCAATCCCATATTATAAGCCGCAGCCACCAACGACCAGTTACCGAATTCGGCATAGGCCTTTTTCAGATAACGCGTAGCGGCATAGGTAGATTTAATCGGATCGTAACGTTCGTCCACCTCATCGTTTACCTCCATCCCATATTCTAAGGCTGTGTTTTTCATAAACTGCCAAAAACCGACCGCCCCGGCCGGCGATACCACATTCGATAAACCACTTTCGATGGTAGCGAGGTATTTAAAATCTTCGGGGACTCCTTCTTCCTTCAGAATTTTTTCAATAACCGGAAACCAACGGTTTGCCTTTTTGAAAAAGATGAGGGTCTGAGATTGATAATACGTATTCACCAAAATTTCACGATCAATCCGTTCCCGCACTTCGAAATCGAACATAGGCACTTTTTCGCCCGCGAAGCTCATCTCTTCCGGCAACGGAATGGCATACACCTGATAGTTCTCCCAGAAAGACTCAAGATATTCGCTTTCGGTGGTGTACTTGCTGGCGGTGGTTAATCTAAATACCATGCTGGCTACAAGCGCGAGCATAAAACTTTGAACAAACTTGTTCTTTGACCAACTTCTCAGTCTATCCATTTATTTCTTTTTAAACACCGGCACCGTCGAGCAAGGCTCGCCATACATCAGCGTCTTAACCACGCCCACCAATTTAGTGGTCATAGCCGTATAAATCGCCGGGGAAATCGTTTGATCACCACAGCCTTTCACAATCACGCGCTTACCGTCAAAGGGAGCAATGTCCCAGTTTGTGACGGCTTCGAGTTGATCCGCTTCTTTCACCTCTTCGGAACTACCAAAGCGGCAAGTGCCACCGGCTCCTACCACATAGGTTGTCACCAGCATCCAGGCCCAGCTAGCGATGATAGCGTCGTTCGAACAATGCAGGGCAACAAGCTTGCCCGAATACACCGACCAGTCATAAGACTTGAGTTGTTGCCGGAAATCCTGCTCTTTTAACACGAAGCCATGTAAAAGATACTCTTTTAAATCAAAGCTCAAAGGCACAGAAACCTCAAAAATTTTGGCAGGATCAAGGGTGATGATGCCGCTTTCAGCGACTTTGTTGCGAATTACTTCCATGGTTTCGGTTTTTCCCAGAACGGCAAAGCCTCTCCGTATAACGGAAAGGCCTTGCAATTAGTTTCCTATGTTCTTGCTAGTAGAAGTTGTAGCGCGTATCGTTGATGTCGATACGCTCTTTCAGGGCGTTGATAGATTCGTTCTGTGCACGTGAAGCGAGCTGTGCACTCATATTAATTTTATTCGGACTGAAGTCCGTGGTTGCTGGGGCCTCCACTATCGCATCCACAATCACGAGGTAAACACCACGCTCGCCTTTTAGCGGACCAATTACTTTGCCTTTTTCTGCCTTAGATGCTTTACCCAGTACGGCCAATTCACGACCCATAGCTGGCATAAAGTTCGATTGGAAAGTGGCACCACTGTAATTCTGAACTACATTATTCAATTCGCGGGCCAAACCGTCCATGTCATTTTTGGCTTTTGCTTGGGCTGCTTTCGCCTGCACAGCCAACTTATCGCCCTTTTTATCTTTACGAACAGCTGCTTCCACTTCTGTTTTTACATCTTCAAAAGCGCGGGTGCCCTTTTCGGAGATTTTAGACAACGAAGCCACCACGTAACGGTCTTCCAATTCAAAAGTTGAACTAACGTCGCCTTGCTCAGCTTTAAACACCCAACGTACAATTTCACGCGCATTCTGGAAACCAGGAATAGCACGGTCACCTATTTTGATGTTTTCTGCGGTGCGTTTTACCAGTCCTTCTGTTTCTGTGTTTTCGTTGAAGTTGGCCTGGCCGCGGCTTTCCCCTTGAAATTTATTCGCTTTCGCAAAAACATCACGGTAGGTATCGGTCGATGATTGAATTTCGTTCACGATGGTGCCGTATTTCACAGCAGAACGTAAACCTTTTTTGTCGGTGATATTGATGATGTGGTAACCAAAATCACTGCGAACCAATACAATGTCCCCTTTGTCGCCACTAAAACAGGCATCATTAAATGGCTTCACCATCATACCCTCTGCAAAAAAGCCCAGGTCACCGCCTTTTACAGCCGAACCTTGGTCGGTTGAATTGGTCATGGCAATCATTCCAAAATCGGCACCACCATCTACCAATACTTTCAAGCTATCTGCCTTGGCTTTGGCACCAACTTCATCGTTGTTCGCAACAGGTACCAAAATATGGCGGGCACGTACCGAATCGGGACGGCTGCCTTTGGCAACAACTTTGGTGACTTTAAAATAATTATTATCGAGATAGATATCACTCATGCTACCCTCAGGCGCCATGAACAGCATTTTTTCCATGTCGGTAGCAAACTGATCTTCTTTTACCCAGCTATCGGCATAAGGCAAGTCGCTGTTTAGCGCGATAAACAATGAGTCGTTATCGGTTGAGGCAAAATCATTCAGCAAATCGGTCAACACCTGACGGGTGCGGACACTATCGTCGGCAGTAGGCTGTACGTCAAAAACGACGAACTCGAGGCTCCGACTTTCTTCTTTCTGCTCAAAATCTTTGCTGTTGTCCTCGTAATACGCCTTAAGCTCGCTTTCTTCAATCTGAAGGGTGGTATCAACGATACTGGCATAGTCGAGCAAAATAAAGCGGCCCGAAAAACTACGACCTGTTTCTACCTGACTGCGTTTGGCGGCAGCCGTGGTCACATAAAGGCCTGCTGAAATCAAGCTGTTGTATTTCTGCGTTTCGCGCTCTTGTTTAATAAACTTCTCAAAGCTCGACCAGCGCTTCTGCATGTCTTCGGGCTGCTGATCTAGGTTACGTAAAAAAGTTACGACTTGGTTGCGGTCAAATTCACCGGTTTGTGGGTTCGAAAATGCTTGACGAACCGACGAATGAATATTCGTGCCTTGTACCATGTCAAACAACTCGTCGAGGCCAACGCCTAGACCCAATGCACCATATTCGGTAGTGATGAGGTGCTCCTTGACGAGCTCGTTCCAAACCTGGTCGCGGAGCATGGCGGTAGTCGCCTCATCCACTTTATCCTGCTGTGTATTGGCTTTGTAATTGTCTACGGCTTCCTGTACGCGGGTTTCGAAGTACTGAATGCTCACTTCTTCGCCATCTATTTGTCCGGCTACATTGGTGGGGCGATTAGAGAAAATTCCGTTGCCGCTGAATACATCCATAGCAAGGAATGAGAGGATAGCTAGGCCGATAATCGCCACGAGCAAACCTGCTCTATTCCTGATGTTGGTAATAATTGACATTAAAAAGTGATTTTAAGAGTTCGCAAAAATAAAGTTTAACAGCAGAATATCAAGCTGTAGTCGGATATATAGAAGTTAATCTGCTGGCTGGTCAACAATAAGTCGTACAGTTTCGACCCGGGTTTCGGAAACAGCGAGGATTACGAAGCTGTAACCGGGTATTTGAATGACTTCATTCAATTCGGGTATGGCTTGGTGATTTTCAAAAATAAGGCCGCCCAAGGTCTCATAATCCCCTTCAGGCAGCTTGAATTTGTAGGTTTCGTTGAGATAGTCGACTTCATGGCGGGCCGAAAAAATAAATTCCGTCTCACTCAGCTGCTTTTCGAGCATATCATCTACGTCGTGCTCGTCTTCTATCTCTCCAAAAATTTCTTCTATTAAATCTTCCACCGTAATAATACCTGCTGTACCGCCAAATTCATCTACTACCAAGGCAATACTCTTGCGGTTGGCATTAAACTGCTTCAACAAATCTAGGGCTGCATAGGTCTCCGGTACAATGGGAATCGACATGGTGATAGCCGCGATATCGGTCTGCGGCTGAAACATAGACTGAAAATGCACATAGCCGATGATATTATCGATGCTCTCTTCGTAGACCAGAATTTTGCTGTGCTCCGATTCCGTGAACATCTCCCGCAGTCTTTCCAAGCTGCCTTCTTTATCTATCGCCACAATCTCGGTGCGGTGCACCATACATTCCCGCACCTTGAGCTCGGTGAAATACAAGGCCTTCTGAAAATAATTTAAATCCACCTCTGTGTCGCCGGCTTCATCCAAACTGGTGGTGTCTTGCACAAGGTGGTCGAGGTCGTTTTTACCAAATACCTGCTCGTGACGCGACAAGTCCATGCCAAAAAATAACTTCAACACCCCGCCGGTGAATTTTACAATCAACCAAACGATAGGGTAAAACAGCCAATAAAAAAGCTGCATCACCGGTGCAAATAGGTACAGCAGTCGATCGGCCTGCAAGCGGAATATCGATTTCGGTAAAAATTCCCCGAAAATCAATACGACCGCCGTCGAAAGTATAGTTTGCAAGACCAAAACCGAGAGCTCATTGTTCAGGTGAAGCGGCAAATTACTGGCAATGATTGGTTCGAGCAGCAGGGCCATCATCGAACCAT
Source organism: Bacteroidia bacterium (assembly GCA_041688385.1). Taxonomy (GTDB): domain Bacteria; phylum Bacteroidota; class Bacteroidia; order UBA7662; family UBA7662; genus UBA7662. The sequence continues at coordinate 791 of JBDNIH010000111.1, read as the reverse complement.
AAATAACCAAGGCGATGTTATTTCCAACGAGTATGGCGCCTATAAAATCGCTCGGGTTTTTCAGAAAACCTGAAATCAAGCGGGCACTCAATTCTCCTTGTTTGCTTTTCAACTCAATCCGGAAGCGGTTGGCTTGAAAAAATGCAATCTCCATACCCGAAAAAAAGGCGGAGAAAACGAGGCTGAAAAAAATGATGATAAGGATGTCCATAGTTATTGGGCTGCAAAATACAGCTTTAGCAGTGATAATATCACTCTGAGGGGGCCTCAGTTTCGCTGCCCAAGGCGATGGTACCCCTGATATTCAAGATACGATAGCGGGTAAACCGCTGGTTCGACTCAAATCCATCCCCATAAATAATTTCATTCGGAGTATTTATACGCACAAACTGATCGGTGTATATCCGGTCCTCTTGATCTAACCAGATAAGTTTTTCGGTGCGCAAAGTGTCTCCCAATTCATTTATAACAATCACATTTCCGTAAGCCTCCATGGTGCCGGTAGCCTGGAAATTTATGGCCCTGTTGGCAGTCATAGTGGAGCTAATCTCGCCTTTTTTGTCGTAAAAAATGGCCTTTATACCGTCGGGCATCTCTGTAATCGGCTTCTCGGTGAGGTCGCGTATCATAGTGGGCGCCATAATACGCGCTGTTACCTTACCCGAATCGGAATAGATTAAGGTAACCTCCTTGCCACTTTCCTTTTTCATGTCGGGATTAACAGCAAACTTCCTGAGCTTCTCCTGCGAATTTTGGCAAGAGAAACTCAGGAAGCCCAAACCGATCCAAAG
>JBDNIH010000004.1:0-1136 GCA_041688385.1 Bacteroidia bacterium | reverse complement strand
CTGGAGCGGGGCATATGGTGCATTACGAAAAAGCTGAAAAAACCATCGCGCTACTCGATGAATTCATGAAATTTACACTTTCTTAAACTCCCTGAACCATGTATACTGGCATGCTGCATACCCACACCTTGGTGGTGGGCCTATTTCTCCTTTTGTATCTCGTTAAAACCGCCTTGTTACTGGCTGGAAAAAACGATTTGTTGGACAAATTCACCAAAAAAACCCGAATTGTTGAAATGGTGGTTTCCACGCTCTTTTTGCTGACGGGAATTTATCTTGCCACGCAAGCCCCCAGCATTTCTGCAGGAAACTGGTTTTGGGTTAAGCTTATTGCCGTATTCGCTGCTATTCCATTGGCAATTATCGGTTTCAAACGTAAAAAAAAGGCCTTGGCCTTGCTCAGCTTCGTATTACTGGTATATGCTTATGGTATCTCCGAAACCAAAAGTGTGACCATGAACAAAGCTGATTATTTCAGTAAGCTGGCAGCTGATGATGCCCCTAGCTACCTGGCATCGGAATACGACACCAATGCCGATAATTACGACATTCTCGTGCATGGTAAAGCCGTTTTTATCAACTATTGCGTGCGTTGCCACGGCGAAGATGGTAAACTGGGTAGTGCTGGCGCGAAAGATTTGACGCTGTCGATGCTCGATAAAGGCGCTATGATTGAGCGTATCACCCTAGGAAAAGGTGGTATGCCCGCCTTTGGTAAAGTGTTGAGCCCCGAAGAAATTATGGCCAGTGTTGCTTACACCAAAGCGGCACTCTCGGATGCTGCTGATGCACATGCCCAATAAATAGGATGCGGTTAAAGCTTCGGTTGTGGTTGTTGGCGGTATTGCTGACCCTAAATCTTGCGGCACAAGAAAACGCCCGTATAGATTTAGAGCGGAATTTAGCCATCGTAGAAAAGCCTGTTGTAAACCCAAAAGAATGGACTACCGCTGCTTACAATGTGGGAAGGTTTTATCAGAACAATCCACAGCAGTCGGAGCGTTACTTTCTCAAAGCCCTAGCCGTAGCCCAGCAATACAAGTTGCTGGAGCTTGAAGCCAGCATTTACACCCAGCTGTACACCACCTTTCGCAACGACCAAAAAGGGCTTAAATACCTACAAAAAGCCATTTCCT
>JBDNIH010000110.1:0-3052 GCA_041688385.1 Bacteroidia bacterium | reverse complement strand
GAACGTCGTCCGTGGACCCCACGCGAAGGTGGCAATGATCGTCCCCGTGAAGGCGGTAACCGCGAAGGCGGCGAACGTCGTCCGTGGACTCCTCGTGAAGGTGGTAATGATCGCCCGCGCAACGATTTTAACCGCGAAGGTGGTGAACGTCGTCCGTGGACTCCCCGTGAAGGCGGCAACCGCGAAGGTGGTGAGCGTCGTCCTTGGACTCCTCGCGAAGGGGGCAATGACCGTCCACGCTTCGATAATGATCGCCCGCGATACGATCGACGCGATGATGACGGACGTTCCGAACGCCGTTTCCCAAAAGACAAAAATAATGGCCGCGTAGATACCCGTCGTAAAAGTCGGGGTGATGAACCCGTGAAACCGGTGACCATCAACTTTGAAGAGCCGATGCGTTTGAATCGCTATATCGCCAATGCAGGTGTTTGTTCACGCCGCAGGGCAGATGAACTCATTGCCAATGGCAGCATCCTTGTTAACGGTGAAGCAGTAACCGAACTGGGTTCACGTGTGAATCCGGGCGATACAGTTACTTACAACGATAAAAAGTTGTCGTTAGAAACCTTGGTTTATGTGTTGCTCAACAAACCGAAAGACTTTATCACAACGCTCGATGATCCAGAGAATCGCCGTACAGTGATGAGCCTAGTGGAAAAAGCTACCGACGAGCGTATTTTCCCGGTTGGCCGCCTCGATCGCAATACAACGGGTTTGTTGCTGCTCACCAACGATGGTGAAGTTGCACAGAAGCTGACCCATCCAAGTAATGAAATTGGAAAAGTATACGATGTGGTTTTAGACAAACCCTTGGCCAAAGCTGATTTCGAAAAAATCGCTGTCGGCGTGGAACTCGAAGACGGTATGGCCTATGTCGATGCTGTTGCTTTCCCAGATCCTGAAGACAAAACGTCTGTAGGATTAGAAATTCACAGTGGACGTAACCGTATTGTCCGTCGTGTTTTTGAATCGTTGGGTTATGATGTCATCAAACTCGACCGGGTATTGTATGCTGGTTTGACCAAAAAAGATTTGCCCCGTGGCAACTGGCGTTATCTTTCTGAAAAGGAAATACGCGAATTGAAGTCGATTTAAGACGTACCATAACGCATAAAAAAAAGCTCCGTTCAATTGAACGGAGCTTTTTTGTTATCAGCTAAGTTCTATTAGCGAACAAGGAACTTTTGGGTAAGCTTTTTATCTCCTTTTTCAAGGGTGATGAAATACATACCGGTGTTGAAACGACCTAATAAGTCGAAACTTTTGGTGTGTTCGCCTTGGCTTTCCTGGCCTTCGAACAATTTCACCATGCTTTTTCCTGTGATATCATAGACGTATATGCGAACCATTTGATTCGATTCCAAGCTGAAGTTGAGGTTAATTTTGTCTGCAACTGGATTCGGGAAAATGGATAGTCTATTGATTTTACTCGTTTCGTTCACCGATGAGATTAGGTTTTCCTGGTAAGTAACCGATGATTTTCCATGGGTGCCAAAACGACCTGATATATAAGCGCCATAAAAAGTAACAGCACCTGAGCCAGCGTTTGGTGCTGTCCAATTGAATGTCCAGCTCCCGTTAGCACCGCTCTGCGCTCCAGTATGGGTAATATATTTGGTGCCTACAATTTTGGTGGTGGGGGTGGTCCCTGCTGGAGTGTTATTGATAAGGGTACCCATATACTGCCCATTTATGCGCTGTGGAGATACCTGAAAACCTTTGAAGCCGATTCCGCTAAAACTCACAATAAAGGTATAGGTAGTGCCCGGTGTATAGCCCGCAATTGGAACGTTGGATACAATAAGATTTGGTGTCGTTACCGGGTTCTGATTATTGTGGCAAGCGGGCGAAGTGCCACAGCTACCATTGTCGGCAGGGGAGCCGGTATTCCCAGCAGGAGCACCGATTGCGTTCGTATGCGCCATATTGTAGTTAAAATCCAGCCACATTGAGCCGGCAAATACTACAAATAGCAATAGGGTAAATTTTCTAATCATGTGCCTAAGATAAATATTCTAAGATTATGACAAAATTAAAGTCGTACGATGTCAAATAATTTATCACCGAATTGTAAATACACGAGAAAGATTAAACCCGAATTGGATGTCGCCTTTCAACCATTGTCCATTGCCCTCAGTGATAAATTGTTTTTCGTTCATGCCTCGGTTGTTGGTAAAGTGAAGCTGGAAGACGTGCCCTCCGGTTTCAATATCAAAACCTACGGAAAGTGTGTTATTATAGTTTGGTAGCTGATTGCCAGGAACCATCCAATAATCAAATGTTGTAGCCAATCGGTTATTAATTTTAACCCGACCACCTATGCCGAGGGCGTAAATATCGTTAGGATCGGTATTTGAATTCACCCAATTGCGGTGCAGCACGGTAGGTGTTAACTGAAGGGTTAAAGCCTCTGAAAATTTTCGAGCTACTAAAAGCTGGTGATAATAGGTGACACGGTAGCCCAATGGGGGTTCGGGCAGGGTTGCGTCGGTCCATTTGAGTGTGCCAGCTACTACTCCAGCAGCGTAGGTTATAGAAATGGGCATATTCACCTTACCAGTCGATTGCCGTAAAATTTTGTATTTCACATAACTATCGTATTCTTTGCCCACATTGCTCCGGCCTATCCCAACCATTAAACGGTTGCTGATGCCATAGTCAAAACTGAAACGCACATTGGCTTGGTCGAGACCGAACAGCTGATAAGCACCACCATTCACCGAGCCAAAGCGGTGTAGAATACGAAAATCGAGTACGCCACGCGCTACATTTTCGATGGAGTGGCTGTTGATGATACGTGTGGATTTGAAAGCGTATTTGGCATATTCGGTTTCCAATGGAGCGCCATCATTGAGCAGTGCCTCCAAATCGTCTTGGGCGAATAGATGCACACTATTAAAAACAAGGATAAAGGCAAGGAGTAGGTTTTTCATAACAATTAGTTCTGTTGTGCTCCCTGATGTATCCAGGCTTTTATTTGGTTGGTTTTACATACCGACATATTTCCACCTTTGGGCATATAGGCGGGGTCTTGTGGGCTCAAGCTGAT
>JBDNIH010000109.1:0-2456 GCA_041688385.1 Bacteroidia bacterium | reverse complement strand
TACGACTGTTTCAGTTCGTAGATCAACTCTTCGAGTTTGGCGGTGCTGATAGGGTCGAGCGACGAGGCTGGCTCATCCATCAGCAAAATGCTCGGTTCTACCGCCAAGGCGCGGGCGATGCAGAGGCGTTGTTGTTGACCGCCAGAAAGAATCAAAGCTGATTTATGCAGACTGTCTTTTACTTCTTCCCATAAAAAAACTTGACGTAAGGTGCGCTCCACCTTCTCTTGTATGAATTTCCGGTGGCTCACTCCTTTAATGCGCAAGCCAAAAGCAACATTCTCGAAAATCGATTTTGGGAAAGGGTTGGGTTTTTGAAAGACCATACCTACCCTTTTGCGGAGGTCGTAAACATCCACGCTTTCGTCGTAGATGTTTTTATTGTCGATACGCACTTCTCCTTCCATGCGGGCATTAGGCACCAATTCATTCATCCTGTTCAGCACCCTAAGGAAGGTAGATTTACCGCATCCCGAGGGGCCAATGAGGGCGGTAACCGTGCCTGCCTCAATGCCAATATTTACCCGATGCAGGACTTGATTTTGTCCGTAATAAAAGTTGAGGTCGTTGGTAAATATCTTTTGCATCAGACTTCGATTCGTTTGTGCCAGCGTTCGCGTAAACGCATGGCAATCAGGTTAAGTAAAAGTGTCAAAACGAGTAACACCAAAATAGCAGCACTGGCATTGACCAAAAAAGCGGCTTGAGGTTTGGTGGCCCAGAAAAATATCTGTACCGGCAAAACCGTAAAATAATCGAATAAAGAACCCGGATTAAAGGGCACAAAGGCCACCGCTCCCAATACCAATAAAGGCGATGCTTCGCCTATAGCCCGACTTACGCCCAATAAAGCTCCCGAAACGATGCCGGGAAAAGACAGGGGAAGCACATGAAACCAGATGACCTGCAAACGGGTGGCGCCCAAGGCATAAGCCGCTTCGGTAATGGTGTAAGGCACCATACGCAATGCCTCGCGTGTGCTCACTATAACAAGGGGTAAGATGAGTAAACATAAGGTCAGCGATGCCGCAAGAATACTTTCGCCCAAACCCATCTCCCTGACAAAAAACTGCAGCCCCAGCAAACCATAAATCACCGACGGAATACCCGCCAGATTGGTGATATTCACCTCCAACAAACGACTCCAGCGCCCGGGTTTTTGGTAGAGTTCAAGATAAATACCAGCGGCAACACCAATCGGGAAGCTAATGAACAAAACCAAGCCCATCACCCATAAGGTGCCCAGAAATGCTGGCAAAATGCCTGCTTTTTCAGGTGCACTGGAGGCGTAGCCAGTAAAAAACCCCACATTGAGCCGAGGTAAGCCCACAAAGGTGATGTAAGCAAACAAACCCACAATAAATAGGATGACGATGAGGGTAAAAATCAACCCATAGATTGCAAATCCACTTTTGCGGATGCGGTCGCTCCAAGCGTCAAAACGCTCGAACAGCAAAAAGATATTGCCAAAAGGAGACTGCATCAGCTGATAGATTTTTGACGGTTTTTGAAACGTGAACGAAGCCAGAAACTCAGATTATTGAGCAAAAAGGTGAGCAGAAACAAACTCAAACCCACCGCAAAAATGGTTCTATATTCGATGGACGACTGGGAGACATCACCCAAACTGAGTTGAATGATATAGGTGGAGGCCGTTTGTATGGCCACCGTAGGGTCGAAGGTAAGCCGCGCTTGCTGACCAGCAGCGATGGCCACAATCATGGTTTCACCCAATGCCCTTGAAAACGCCAAAATAATAGAAGCTGTTACCCCAGAAAAGGCCGCTGGGAGGACCACTTTTAAGGCCACCTGCCATTTGCTTGAGCCCAAGGCAAAGGCAGCCTCCCGTAAATTCGAAGGTACCCCCCGCATGCTATCTTCACTGATACTGGTGATAATAGGTAAAATCATAAAGCCCATCACCAAGCCAGGCGACAGCGCGTTGAACGTCTCAATAGTTGGGAAAAACCACTGCAAAAGCGGGGTTACGAACACCAGAGCAAGAAACCCATAGACCACGGTAGGCACCGCCGCCAACAAATCCAGCGCCGGCCGTGCCAGCTGCCGCAGCTCTTTGGGGGCAAATTCACTGAGGTAGATGGAGATAAACAACCCCAGCGGAACAGCCACAAACAAGGCGATGAGCGCTGTTAAGAGCGTTCCACTGAGCAATGGTAGTATACCATATTTTTTCTCGGAAAACAGCGGGGACCAGCTGGTGCCGGTAATAAACTCCCAGACCGGTATTTCTTGGAAAAAGGCGACAGCATGCCAAAGCAGTACGCCAAAAATGGCAATGGTAATCGCTACCGTTAACCAGGCCGACAAACGCAAAAACAGTTCTATAATCCACTCCCCTTTCCGATTCATGGCGTCGAAGGGTTGTAGGTTGATAATTTTTCGCGCACCGCGACATAGTCGGCAGCTGGCAACGGCACAAAATGCAGTTCATCTGC
>JBDNIH010000108.1:0-9777 GCA_041688385.1 Bacteroidia bacterium | reverse complement strand
CATTGGAAGTCCGGTGATTTTTAGGATGAATGAAATCCGAAATATGTCGAGCGTAGCTTGGGATATGGGCGACGGAGTAACTTATGTGGGTGACTCTTTATACGACCCAAGCCACAGCTATACCGTTCCTGGTCGGTACCTAGTGAAAGCAACGGCACAGTTTTGTGGCCAAACCATTGTCATGGAGGATTCAGTAATTGTAGCGGCACCACCCGCTGCATGGCTCCCCGATACAATCGTATGTGATGGAAGTGCTTTTACTGTTAATGCCTATCAATCGCTAGCCTTGTCGGAAGCCTATAGCTGGTCGGATGGGGATACGAACGCAGTACGGAGGATTGATACGGCGGGTTGGTGGTGGGTAGATGTACAAGGCCGCTGTGGTAGTTTTCGGGATAGTTTTTACGTGAGCTACGACTCTAAACCTTTCACGGGCCTACCAAGCGATACTTTTTATTGCAGTGGAACGACTGCAGAATTGCAGCTAAAGGCCGGTAATTACCTTTGGTTTTGGCCGGATAGTTCAACAAATAGCAGCTATTTTCCTTTGCAAGATGAAAGCAGCGTTACGGTGCGCTTAGAAAACCATTGCGGACAATTCACCGAAACCATTCAAATTAATCGCCTTGAACCCCCAAATTATCCGGAAATAGATACGGTTTATTGCCAAGGTCTACCCTATATGGCCGACCTCAACTGGGACAGTTATACCCGTATCCGTTGGGATGACGGTGACACGAGTCGAATCCGGCGAATTACAAAAGTATATGCAGGGAGTGCCGAAATACGCCATCCCTGTGGGGATCAAAACCTGCAGGTAAGCATCAACCGCGAACGCTGCGACTGTAATTTATTTCTACCTACTGCTTTTTCTCCGAATAACGATGGTTTGAATGATACTTACGCACCCGTTTACGACTGCAAGCCAAAATTTTTTGAGATGATTATCTTCGATCGTTGGGGAAAAGTAGTATTCGAAACAATGGATTACACCAAATCTTGGGACGGAACTATAAATAGCCAGCCTGCTGAAAGTGGATTTTATGCCGTACGTGTGTCGTTGGTAGGTGTGGCCAGCAATGAATTGCGTACCGAAGGAACCAGCGTCTTATTGCGGCGTTGAGGCTTAGTCCTCGGAACGTGGATTGGTTAGTCTATCCATAAAATCAGGCAAACGACGCAAATAGGCCAATTCACGGTAACGGTGTTTGACATCGCCAGCAGGACTGCCAAAGTAGACTTTATTGCCTTTGAGCGATTTCGAAACGCCCGACTGCCCCAGAACAACGGCGCCTTTTTCAATGAGGATGTCTTTCTGGACACCCACCTGACCCCATAGTGTTACGTCGTCCTGAATAATGGTTTTACCACCAACGCCCACTTGGGCAGCAAACAAACAATTCCGGCCTATCACAGCGCCATGGCCGATGTGCACCTGGTTGTCGAATTTGGTGCCAGCGCCGATGATGGTGTCGCCACTCACCCCTTTGTCGATGGTACATCCAGAACCTATTTCCACATCATCATGAATGATTACGCGTCCGCACGACAATAGTTTGTCGTAGCCCGAAGGACGTTTTTTATAGTAAAAAGCGTCTGAGCCGATGGTGGTATTGGCCTGTATGGTTACATTATCGCCAATAATGGTGTCATTGTGTACCACAACATTGGGGAAAAATCGACAGTTGTCGCCAATAGTTACCCTGTCACCAATCACTACATTCTCCATGAAAACGACATTTTTACCCAACTTCACCTCTTTACCCAAGATGTGTTTACCTCCCAACACCGGATTTACATCGTAATAACGCTGCACCAACCGATTGTAATCGCGAAAAGGGTCGTCGCTTATAAGTATGCCTTTATGCGGCGGAAAGTCTACTTCTGCATTGATGAGTATAACACTTGCGCCCGATTGTAAGGCGCGATCGTAGTATTTGTGGTAATCCACAAACGATAGATCGCCTAAGCCTACTTTGTGAATTTCATTTAAACCGGAAATGACCATATCGGGTGAGCCAATCATGCGGCATTGCAGATAGGCGGCGACTTCGCCAAGGCTGATGGATTGTTGTAGTTTCATATGTGTGAAATCAGGAGTTGCGTCGGGAATGAAGGGAGATTTATTGTACTTTTGCCCAAAATACTACTGCCCGATGAAAAACACAGCACTTTATGAAATACATTTAAAACTTGGTGCAAAAATGGTCCCTTTTGCGGGTTATAATATGCCAGTCAGCTACAGCGGCATAAAGGCAGAGCATCAGGCGGTTCGCCTTGCTTTGGGGGTGTTCGATGTCTCTCATATGGGCGAGTTTTTAATCAATGGCCCGAAAGCACTTGAGTTGATACAATTGGTTACCTCAAATGATGCGTCAAAATTGAGCCCGGGTAAGGTGCAATACAGCTGCATGCCCAATGGGCAGGGGGGTATTGTCGACGATTTATTGGTGTATTGCCTCAGCAAAGAAAAATATTTACTGGTGGTGAATGCTTCCAATATCGAAAAGGATTGGAACTGGATCAGCAAACACAATGTATTTGGCGTAGAAATGAATGATATGTCCGATAATCTGTCGCTTTTGGCGGTACAGGGCCCTAAAACCACCGAGGCATTGCAACAACTCACCGAGGTAAAATTGGCAGACATACCTTATTATCACTTCGTCACAGGCACTTTTGCGGGTATTGATGATGTTATTATTTCGGCAACGGGCTATACGGGTGCGGGTGGATTTGAGCTGTATTTGCCCAATTCATCGGCTACCAAAGCTTGGAATAAGATCATGGAGGCAGGAGCACCTTTTGGTATTCAGCCGGCCGGTTTGGGTTGTCGCGATACCCTCCGGCTCGAAATGGGATTTTGTCTTTACGGTAATGACATCAACGATACCACATCGCCACTCGAAGCCGGTTTGGGTTGGATAACCAAATTCAGCAAATCTTTTATCGATAGCGATTATCTCCAGCAGCAAAAAGCGAATGGCCTCACACGCAAGTTGGTTGCTTTCGAGATGGTCGACCGTGGCATTCCCCGTCAGCATTACGCTATTCGTGATATTGCCGGCAATGCCCTAGGTGAAGTGACTTCTGGTAGTGAATCACCCTCCACAGGTAAATTGATAGGTATGGGCTATGTCCCCGCAGATAAATCGACGCCTGGACAAGAAATATTTATCGACATTCGCGATCGGCTTATTAAGGCAGTTGTTGTGAAATTGCCGTTTTACTTGGCCTGATTTTATATGCACGATCAACGGAAAATAGAAGTTTGTCTTTCTCCATTGTTACTTCCGCTTTATGCGTTGGAAGACAAGCTGGTGGTAGTTATTGATGTTTTACGCGCCACAACAGCCATTTGTATTGGCTTCGAACACGGCGTAAGCAGCATTCGACCGGTAGCCACGCCCGAAGAAAGTATGGCGTTGAAAGCCCAGGGTTATCTGGCGGCAGCCGAGCGCAATGGGGAAGTGGTTGCTGGTTTCGACTTTGGCAATTCACCTTTTGCTTATATGAATGGGAAGGTGAAAGACCGAAAGGTAGCGCTTACCACCACCAATGGCACCAAAGCCGTGCAGCTTTCGAAAAGTGCTAAACAACTGTATATAGGCAGCTTCGCTAATTTACAGGCCATTGTAGACCTTTTAGCAAAACGTCCCGAAGATGTATTGCTGGTTTGTGCAGGCTGGAAAGATAATTTTAATCTCGAAGACACCCTCTTCGCCGGTGCAGTAGTGGAGCAGTTAGCCATAAATCAACAAATCAGCTGTGATGCCGCTTTGGCTGCTAAAATTTTATATGCCAAGGCGAAAACCGATCTATTTGCATTCGTACGGCATTCATCACATTACCAGCGGTTGGCCAAAATGGGTATTGAAGAAGACATAAAACTTTGCCTTACCCTCAATCTCACGCGTAAAGTTCCGGTTTTGCAGGGCGATGAATTGGTAGCTATCTAAACAGATTACATCGGTTTAGGTATGGCATTTCCGACAGATTTATTAATTTGCCGTTTACCGAACCCGAACCCATGGAACAAAGCGCTGTAACCGCCCTCTTTTTACCCTTAGCCCTAGGCATCATAATGCTCGGTATGGGCATGACCCTCACCTTAGCCGATTTTAAACGTATCGTCAAATTTCCGAAAGCGGTAATGATTGGTTTAGGCAATCAATTGGTGCTTTTGCCGCTGGTTGGTTTGTTGATGATTTTTGCTTTCGACTTAAAAGCAGAAATAGCCGTGGGGCTCATGTTATTGGCCTTATGCCCTGGCGGTGCCACTTCTAATCTGATTTCCCACCTGGCCAAGGCCGATTTGGCTTTGTCGATTACACTGACTGCCATCAGTAGTGTGGTGGTTAATTTTACCCTACCCTTTACACTCAATTTTTCACTTGCACACTTTATGGGTGGCGATCAAGCGATACAATTGCCGCTTTTCGAAACCTTTGCCCAGATATTTGTCGTGACGATTTTGCCTGTGAGCATCGGTATGTATATCAAACAACGGTATGCAGCTTTTACGCAAAAGGCGCTCAAATCAGTGAATCTTATATCGGCTGTATTTTTTGTGCTGGTACTGCTGCTCGCAATTCTCAAGGAACGCGAGAACATCATTCCCTACTTTCAGGAGGCTGGATTGCCAGCCTTGGCTTTAAATGTGAGCGCCTTGTTTCTAGGCTATCTCTCGGGTTTATTTTGGAAACTCGATTTCCGGCAGCGCGTGGCGATAAGTATTGAAACTGGCATACAGAACGGTACTTTAGCCATTGCCATTGCCTTGAGCCCAGCCATGCTGAACAGCACAGAAATTGCAATTCCCGCTGCTATTTATAGCTTGATGATGTTTATTACAGCTGGTGTTGTTGTGATTTGGTCGCAAAAACGTGCCGACTTAGATATTTGATATCAGCCGATTACTCGATCAGAGTTTGGGATTGTTGAGATGACGTTCGCTGTCGCGTTGTGTTTTTTTGGCAAGATTTTGTTGGAAGGCAGCCGTTAGATCCACTCCAGTTTGGTTGGCTAGGCATAAGAGTACCCATAAAATATCGGCCATTTCGTCCCCTAAATCACGGTTTTTGTCACTTTCCTTGAACGATTGTTCGCCATAAGTCCGGGCCATCAACCGAGCAAGTTCACCAACCTCTTCCATCAAAATAGCAGTATTGGTAAGTTCATTAAAGTAGCGTACGCCTACCGTTTTAATCCAGCTATCTACTTGATCTTGGGCTTCACGTATACTTATTTTTTCGCTTGTCATGGTGTTCTGATGAGGTAATAGGGCTTAGGGCTAAGTATGGGGTCACCGTTTTGATCGGCAACAAATAAGGTGTCTTTGCTAATACGTATAAAATAGCGGGCATGTTTTAAGTCAGCATCTATCTCATATACGATGGCGGTGCTATCGAGGCTATTGCCTTTCAGCACTTGATAACTACCAAAACGAGAATAGATGCTGTCGGCATTTGGGTTCTCCAGATAAGTTTCAGTGAGGCGATAGGCGCGATTGGCCAGTTGGCTGTTTTCGTCTATCGCGAGGCTAATTCGAATACCCGCACAGTCGTAGCAAGGCAGTTCACCCTCATAAACGACAAAGGCAGTGCCGTCAGTAGCAGCTGTTTTTTCTGGCTCGTTTTTACAGCTCATTACAAGCGTAAATAGGAACAATAAAAGAATGCTGAAGACAGTTTTTTTCATCAAAAGGTGGTGAATGGAATCAATTGTCGGGCAAAAGCCCAAATTGAGTGAGGTGATGAACAAAATGTTTGAGGTGAAAAGTCATCCAGTCGTCGACCTGCAAAGGGCCGAATAATGGGTGATTTTGCTCACTTTCGGGAAATTCAGCAAACCATTCATCCATGTCGCGGAGTTGTTTTTTTACCGCTTCGGTAGCAGCAGCTATATCGCCAAAACGCAAGGGTGGAAGCTCTCCCAAAGGGCCATCGGGTACGAAGCCTCGCACGAGCCGTTCTGGACCTCGTAAATAAGCAAGGCGTTTTTCGATTTTATCAGGAGTAGTTTGCACCGCTACGTTTCGTTTGCCGTTGCTTAAGGTGAGCGCAAGAGCGAGGTGCTCGACCATGTGCTGGGCTGTCATACGGCCCCAAAGTGGTTTGCGGTCGGCAGGAAGGGTAAGTAGCAAAGGCAGCATGACCTCTATCTGACGGCGACTATTCATACTTTCTCACTTCCTGTCCAAGGTTTGAATTCAGCAATTTCTTGCATGCTGCTTTGCCAGTCGCCGCGAAAGCCAATCGCGCGGTCGTCGAGATAGATATCTGCCATTGGTTTGCCGAAATTCCAGATTTTGTCAAAAGGAATGGCATGTTCGTTAAGCCATGTTTTCATCGCGATTTCCTGATCAGGTTCATCTTTTTTGCGGAACATCTTGTTAGAGCGTGTACTAAAAATATAAATTTTCCAGCCATCAGCTTTGAGTTTGTCTAGCGCCTCTTTGGTGCCGGGTACAGGTGGGTCGTAAATGGCACCACCGTTCCAGCCTTTGCTGTAACGATGTAAAACGCCGTCGAAATCTATAGCTATGGTCATGCTTTTTTTTGAATTATTTGCAAGAAGGGTACTTAGTGAAACAGCTTTAGCTCTTTTTGGGTTTCATCATCTGGAAAAAACCGCGCAATTGTTCGCGAGGCAACATATTCGCAAACATATTAAACTGACCCGCCTGCAAGCGTTCGCCACCATCAATGGTAACGCACTCACCGGTAATATAATCGCTCATGTCGCTCATAAGATAAATGGCGAGATTGGCCAACTCCTCATGTTTGCCATATCGACCTGCAGGAATGCCTTTAAGGTATTTTTCCTCTATGCTTTTGTCGGGCAAAAGGCGGGTCCAAGCACCTTCGGTGGGGAAGGGGCCAGGCGCAATGGCATTCAAACGTATGCCGTAGGTGGCCCATTCCATGGCGAGTGAGTTGGTCATGGCGTATACTCCCGCTTTCGCACAGGCACTCGGAAGCACAAAGGCCGAACCGGTTTCGGTATAGGTGGTAACGATATTGATCACCGTACCACGTATTTTATCGGCAATTAATGCCTTGCCAAAATGTTGCGTACAATTAAAAGTGCCTTTAAGTACAATGTCTATGACAGTCGCAAATGCGTTCGGAGATAAATCTTCAGAAGCCGACAAAAAGTTACCCGCTGCATTGTTCACTAGTCCATTTACAGGGCCAATTTGCTGCTGCAATCGACCGAACATCTGCCCTACGGCATCGTAGTCGCGAACGTCACACACTTCATACACAGCCTCATGGCCTATTTCGCTGATTGCAGTCTGTAATTTGGTTTCATTGCGACCACATATCGCTACTTTGGCGCCATGGGAAGCATAATGTTTGGCCATGGCGAGGCCAAGTCCGCTGCCACCGCCGGTGATGAGTATGGTTTTTCCGTTCAGGGTATCTGGGGTAAACATAATTATTGGAGTTTGTCGGTAAGATACGAAGCAGTCGCATATACCGCCTAACGAATGAATTGTGTAGCTTCAACTTAAAATCAGCTCATGAAACATTTTGTTCTCCTGCTTTTACTTGTTGGTAGCATTCCATTTGCTCAGGCACAATCACCTCAGGTGGCCGCCGAAAGCAGCTACGATTTCATTACAACAGTCACAAAGCTCGAAAAGGCTATTTCAGCCGCTGGATTAACTGTTTTTAGTAAGTACGATCACGCCCTAAATGCCCAAGGTGTTGGCATGGTGCTCGATTCAGTCGTCGTTTATGTGTTTGGCAACCCCAAGGCTGGTACGCTTCTGATGCAAGAAAACCCTGCTATCGCTGCGGAACTGCCGCTGAAAATTACGGTATATAAAAATGGGATAGTTTGGTTGTTGCATGACAAACCCACCGATTGGGCCATAAGCTACGGTATTATCAAACAAAAGGCCCTGCTAACCAAAATGGAGCAGAGCCTCGAAATGCTTGTAAAAACAGCTACAAAATAGGTTTAAGCACTAAGTTGTGCCTCTCGTTGCGCTTTTACCACCTCACTACTGATATAGTCATCGAATTCCATCAACTTATCGAGATTACCTTTGGGGGTGACTTCAATAATACGATTGGCAACGGTTTGTGCTAGGGTATGATCACTGGTAGTGAATAAGATAGTGCCTTTAAAATCGACCAAACCATTGTTCAAGGCGGTGATAGACTCGAGGTCGAGGTGATTGGTGGGCTCGTCGAATAGCAGCGCATTGCCTTGTTGGAGCATCAGGCGACTAAACATACAGCGCATTTTTTCGCCTCCGCTGAGTACGCTGCAATTTTTGAGGACTTCCTCACCCGAAAACAACATCTTACCCAAAAAACCACGGATAAATTGTTCGTCTTTTTCTCCTGAACTGTATTCGCGGAGCCAGTCAACGAGGTTCAACTTTTTGCCATCAAAATAACCGTGGTTATCGGCGGGTAAATAAGCGGCATTGATGGTTACACCCCATTTGAAGGTGCCGGTAAAATCGGTGTCTTCGCCCGATAGGATTTTGTAGAGGGCACTCGCCGCTAAGCTATTTTTGGATAGAATGGCAACCTTATCGCCTTTGTTCACCGTAAAACTCACTTTCGAAAATAAGGTTTCGTTGCCCTGCTTTTTGCCTAGGTTAGTTACTTCCAGTATTTGATCACCCGCCTCCCGACTCATATTGTTGAACAAAATAGCCGGATATTTACGGCTAGAAGGTTTGATATCATCGAGATTGATTTTATCGAGGGCTTTTTTACGACTCGTGGCTTGTTTTGATTTGGAGGCGTTGGCGCTAAACCGACTGATAAAGTCTTGCAACTCCTTAACCTTATCTTCTAGCTTTTTATTCTGATCGGAACGTTGTTTTAAAGCCAGTTGACTGGACTCATACCAGAAAGTATAGTTGCCACTGTATATGTTCATTTTGCTGAAATCTACGTCCACCACATGGGTACAAACGGTATCTAGGAAGTGGCGGTCGTGAGATACTACGATGGCTGTGTTTTGATAATCTGCCAAAAAATTCTCTAACCAGCTGATGGTTTCTAAATCGAGATCGTTGGTAGGCTCATCGAGTAGAAGTATATCGGGGTTGCCGAATAGGGCTTGGGCAAGAAGTACCCGTACTTTCTGTTTGCCGTCCAGCTCCTTCACCAATTTGTAGTGGTGTTCTTCGCTGATGTTGAGATTGCTGAGCAGTGTAGCGGCATTACTTTCGGCATCCCAACCATTTATTTCTGCAAATTTGCTCTCGAGCTCACCAGCGCGCAGACCGTCTGCATCGGTAAAGTCGGTTTTGGCATAAATGGCATCTTTTTCTTTCAATACCGTATAAAGCTCATTGTGGCCCATTAATACAGTTTCGAGCACTGGGAATTCATCAAATTCGTAATGATTCTGCTTTAAAACGGCCATACGTTCACCTGGCGTAATACTTACTTGGCCACCGGTTGGGTCAATTTCACCCGAAAGTATCTTCAGAAATGTAGACTTACCCGCACCATTCGCGCCTATAACGCCATAACAATTTCCGTGGGTAAATTTAAGGTTGACGTCCTCAAACAAAACCCGTTTACCGTACCGAAGCGAAATATTGGAAACTGAAATCATAAGCTATGCAAAATTTGCTGCAAATGTCGCGTTTTTTGATGAGAAAACCTTGGGCTTAATGAATTGATTATTAGTGCTACTTCCGCAAATAGCGAAGTCCGACTTATATTTTAGCATACTGCTCGACCGCGAACAGTTGCTCTTTAAAACCAATAAGTTGACAGCCCAAATTGGGGTATT
>JBDNIH010000014.1:0-11028 GCA_041688385.1 Bacteroidia bacterium | reverse complement strand
GGCTCCACTGCGAAGGTAGTTTGACTGCCAAGAGCTGGCGAGGTGAGCAAATAATTGGCCTCTGCCCCTGCACCGTTGAACTCAAAAACTGCAAAATGATACACCGCTTCATTGTTGAGCCCTTTAATCGGGAAAACACTATCGGTTCCTGCATACATTACATAGTTGGCTGTGCCAACTTCTGCCCCGGAACTAAATGTACTGTCGGCGGCATAGGCAGTAAAATCACCGGGAGTGACATTCACTGCTGAACCTGCTCTGGCCAGTACTATACGGGAACTGCCATTTCCTTTTTTTACGGTTACCCGCATGGAGTTATTGGTCACCAGACTAAAGACCATCAAGCTTGCTTGTATTGTAGGTTCAGGAAGTGCAGGTTCACCACCTGAGAGCTGATTTAGAAATCCGGCGTTAATCGACAAGGTTTTTGAAGAAACGTTCACCAAATTCCCGTCAATACAGGGCAGGGAAGGTCTGCTCATTTTGGTTATAATCTCGGCTTCGGTACCCACCACATCGGCTGCTAGATACTGAGCACTAGCAGTCGCTGCAAATGCTGTTATTGCAGTGTGATTGTATTGCCAATAGCGACTGATATAATTACTAGTGCCAGAACACAATGGGCTTACATTATCGACCACTTGGGCTTCCACAAAAGCGCCGCCCGCAAAATTACCTGTTGTAAACTGTACTGTGGTCGGACTATATTCTGCTGTCCCCGTTTCTTCACCTATTGGAAAAGTAAAACTACCTGTAACATTCATTTTTTTTCGCACCCTACCTGTTCCGTTTTGAACAACCATTGCAGCAGCTGCAGGTGAACCCCCAGATATTGCTGTGAATTCCATCTCGATATTGAAGTTAGCGGGGTACAGCCGACCAACGACCAAAAGCAATTCTTGGTTAATGATTATGTTTTGGGCAAGACTTTTTGCACCACTTCCATTGGTTTCGAGCTTGGCGAAAGTGGTGCTGAAATTACCACTCATCGACTGTGCCTGACTACTACTTAAAATGACTTTACCCGCTCCAGGCACATAGGCACCAGCGGAAGCATTGTTTATCCAATTGCCTTTAATGGTTATATTTTTATTGTTCAATGTATTGTCCACCACTCCTTCGTGCATGCGCCATTCCCCATTTACAAAAACATTAATATTGGCTTGGATACGATTGCTGCTACCGGTAAATAACAACTTATAATAGTCCGCTTGCGTTGCTGGTAGGGTTCCATTGGTGCTGCCAAAAAATTCAACCGTACCGCCAGTATCAGAGGCAAATGCGGTATAATTACCCCCAGGAAATACGAAAAGATTACTGGCTGTTGCGCTTATTTTGATTTTGCCCTTGCCATTGACTACCCCAAGATTATGCCCGAAAGTTGCTTGCATATTCAGTATCGCGCCCGTGTCCAGACGAACAGATTCCGCAACAAGATTATTCCCATTGAAAAAAATGGAGTCGGAAGCGGCCACTACCATTGGCTGGCCATTTGGTAGCGTATTGGTCGCTATACCATCATGGCCGCTTTCTGACCAAGAGTTGAGGTTGTTCCAGTCACAGCCAGTACTACATACTACAGAACGTGAATACAAAGTGGGTACAGCCGCAAACTCAGGCTCCATACCAGCCGTAAAACCACCATTCATTGTAGATGTCAACGTAAATGTGAGCGCATTAGCACCTGCATTCACCACGCCCGGACTTCCGCCGATTGGCGCCCAGTTTGGGAAGGCGAAGCGCCCTCCTCGCCAGCTGGACTCGCTAGTGGTCACTTCTGCGTCGGTATAGTTAAAAGTCAGGGTGGCATTTAAGCCTGAAAAACCCGTGGTGAGCATTTCCCAGAAATAATTTAGCTGCGTTTCTGTTGCAACCCTAGTTGAAGGGTGTTTGCTACTAACCGGCTTGGCTACAACATCTCCAACTGCACTATTGGCAGTAACATTAACCCGCGCGGGAGTATATTTATTCAGAATACCAAAGGGGAATAAAAAGTCGAGGGTGCCTGCTGGATATAATTTTTTGATACCGCCATCACTGAGTACGCCGTTGGTACGTATCATCCTGCTGGTACTGTAACTCGCAGACACGATGGCCGCGTTTACTCCCAAAGTAAGCATGCGATTGCCCAAATCCACCAAACCGGTGGTCATGGTTAATTGGTTGTTGATAGTGATATTGCCTAAAATTTCAATATTACCGGCATTATTTACAATCACATTACCGAAAGTACCATTGCCAGAGATCAACTGTTGGCTTGAGCCCACCAATCTTAAGCCGTTGCTGCCACTGTTGGAGGGACTGGTATGTGTTCCTTGGTTAGTAACATCTCTCATAACATCCAGCTCATTGTTACCATTAACTAGGCTAGCTCCTGTCTCGATAGTCAAATTGTTATTTACCATCACATTGGCGCCAATACTTAAGGTGGCACCTGCATTTACCTTTAGATTATAAAAAGCATGTGGTGTGGTAAAGGCACCGGTTGTGGCCCCATTACTTGTGGTAAAACTTACAATGTTGTTGCCAGGTGTAAAAGTGCCGACTCGTATAAAATTCGCACCTACATTGATATTTAAATCATTGCAGATAAATGCAGCATTGGCACTGACAGTAAAATCATTTAAGATCGTAAAGTTGTTAACCAGCAAGGTTACATTGGCTGTATTTGATCCGTTGAAACCCGTAACGACAACATTATTTATGGGAACGGACGCATCCAAGGTATAATTCTGATTACCAATGGCTGCCGTTGGCGCAAAAGTGAGCGTACCCCCTGTAACTAATCCATTGCTAGGGCGAACGTAAAAGTCGGCATTGGATACTGCCCCACCGCGCCATATATTAATCTCAGAGCTTCCTGTCATCTCAAAATAACTACCTGTATTAATAACTTCCAGCTTACCTCTTTGCCCATAAGCGGCTTGTCCTCTAATGTTAACTACACCGCCATTTTGTTTGAAATAAAGGGACCCCGCTGCATTTGATAAGCCACGGCGAACGCTACCGTTTACATTGAGTGTACCTCCAGAAATATACAACTCTGCCACCCCCGCACTCGCAATTTCGATATCATTGTTGTTTGCATTGGCGGCATTTCCGATATTGATGGTTCCGGCTAGAAGTTCGAGACGACCGCGCAGTAATAAATCGGCCGTATCGCTGGCTGAATTACCAATATTCACGACTGCACTGCTGTTATTCAATGAAAAAATAGCCGTTTCTGGAATTGAAAATTGGGCTGCTGCCGTGCTCAACTCGAGCGTGGAATTTCGACTTAAACGAAAAGTACCATTCAGCAAACTCAACCATTGATTGGTCCCATTAAAGGTTACCGCTCCCGCCACATCCATATTCATTACAGGGATTTTACTGCCGCCTTTGTTGATTGTGAGCAGATATAAACTTGTACTGGCGCCACCGGTAACCCCTGTAAATGCGGTATTGGCCTCTCCTAATAAATATAAATGGGTGTGCCGGTTGGCTGTAGCATATAAATTTAAAGTGCCGTTATTAATCAAATTCCCATAAACCGACAAGCTATGCACAAGATCAGCCTCATTGCTGTTGTCGAAAGTAGCACCACTGCTGATTTCTAGCTGACCATTCACGAGGATAGCACGAACACCGCTGCCCGCATGCCGAAGGCGCAGACCTGCACCTGTAATTTGCAAATTCCTATTTACAGTCAGATTACCTGAAGCATTTGTATTCAGTCTGGCCCGACTCGCAGCACTTCCTCGCACCTGAAAATCGTTTAAGACCGTTAAATCCAAGTTAGGCAAATCTATAAAATCAGTTGCTATACCTGTGTTTAACTCAATGACCAACGTATTGTATTGAGCGGTGGTGGTGGGCAAGGTAAAATTTACACTGCCTCGATAATACACCACTGTTCCTCCGTCATTGCCAAAAAAAGTATTAAAATCACCTGTAGGGAAAACCGCCGTGGCTCCAGAAGAAGAAATCCGTATGGTACCCTTGCCACTTACACCCTCTCCCACCAAAGCACCAAAATTATGACCCGTCGTGGTTCCTACATCGATAAAAGCCCCTGAGTCGACAGATAAACTGCCACTTAATGCACCATTAGCAATAACATTGATTTGGTGGTTGTTGCCAATTCGAACGACGGCATTTGCACTTGGAACAGTGGCTGGTATGGTCTGAATTCCGGTATGGAAAGTTGTAGACCAACTCCCAACGCTGTCCCAACGGGCACCAGTTTTATAACTGTAATAAATGATTACGGTACCAAAAGGATTTTCCGGGCTATTGTCTCCAGCAGTATAATCCCCAGTAATGGTGGTCTCAAAACCAGAACCTGAGAAGCTGATATCATTATTGTTGCTATCAATTTGTGCCGAAGTACCACTTAACCAATTGGCCGATGTTGGATTAAATCGGGAATTTACATAGCCATTCTCTGTTATTCCGGTGCCAATTACTACTTTGGATTGTGGATAACGATAAATATGGCTCACTTTGGCGCTACCCAATGTAAAACCAGTGGCCGCCACTTTCCAGTAATAGGTCATGGAACGCCCATTCTGAGTGACATTGGGATGCTCGTTGTTCACAGGCCGAAGTGTTATGCTCCCATACTGACTTGGCGCAACGTCAAAACTTATAGTGGCCGGTGTATAGTCGGTATTCGTGCCTACTGGAAAAGTAAAAGTAAGGCCATTATAGACCTTAGTCACACCCTGAGCCGATTGATTGCCGTTGGTTTGGATCATACGCGCGGGTGAAGCTGCACTTACCCCGCTGACCGTAGCACTTGTATCAAAAGTTAGATTATTACTGGCAATATCAAATATCCTATTCTGGCCCCCCACAAAATTCAAATTACCTGTAATTTTAAAATTCGTTGATGTGGTATAGGTAGAAGCAACGCTTCCACTCAGTTCTAGGTTTCTGAACACGCCTTGTCCATTTCCGGCTATGGTTCGGCTGCTGGCCGTGGTGAGTAGTATTTTTCCACTTCCTATATGTATCCCCGAATGGGTTATTGCAGCTTGCAACTCAAGTGTTTTGCCATTGTCATTCAATACACCATTGGCATTCAAAGTGAAAGCTCCGTTCACGATAAAGGTCGACAAACTGCCTGCAAGCTCCAAGGTGTCGCTTGTTTTAGCAACAGTGAGTATATTGATATTAGCCAATGTACCATTCACGGTGAATTGTTGTTTGGCAGTGCCGTTAAACGTAAGGGTATTGCTACCGTTCGTAAGAGTGGTTCCACTGCTTACAGACAGATGACCCCCAACCGTTAAATTATTAGCATTGGCATTAAAATTACCGTTACTACTTACGGTAAGGTCATTTTTTACCTGCAATGGTCCATCTAGCACTACATTAGCCGAGCTGCTTTGTCGGGAAATCTGTAAATTATACAGCGGAATGGTCGTAGCCAAATGAAACGCTGTGGCATCGGTTGTCTCAATATGAATCAAACCACCAGTAACATTCCCATTTAAAGGTGAAATACCCAAATGAAAGCCGCGCTCTACAGCTGACGAAACTGCCCGGCCAATTCTAATCTCACCACCCGACATAGTAAAGGAACAATCCGCATCTGGCAAAGAAAAAGAAGCAAAGTTTCCGTTGATTTCTTCATCGGCACTAACAATTAGCAAGCCGCCATTTTGAATATAAGCTGCACGAAAACCGCTTCCAGAACTCGAACGACGGAATTGGGAGATACGTGCTGTACCTCCTTCAATTTGAACTACACCATCAACACGGTAAATAAAACCAGCGCTCTGACCACTATTTAGCTCTCCGGCGCTTAACCTAAGCTTTCCGATGACAGTAAATCCACGGTTTCCAGAACCAGAAAATGCTGAATATACCGTGGCCCCATCTACCCATAAAGAAGCGTTTTGGGGAATAAAAAAGTCGTTGCCACCAGTACTTAAATACGGTATGCTAATATTTGATTTTAATCTAAGTGTGCCATTACGCAGATAAAGTGATTTGTTAATCACAGGATTTGGATCATCAGCGGCACCGGTATTAGATTGGTTGATAGGTGCAAACAACCGGAAATTAACGGTATCTGTAGCGTTAACAGTTAATACGTAGGTCTGATCTATTCCTTTATCTATGATTAAGCGATAGAAGTCCGTCGGACCAAAGCAGTCCAGTTTATTGTCGGTTGACCCCGTGAAGGTTACTTCGATTACTCGGTTATCTGCTGCAACATCATAGTCGCGGATAGACTGATTCGTAAAACGTGCGCTACCGTTGTTTACAAAATCGCCACCGATCGAAAGACTGTGCGTAACCAAACCAGCGGTGTTTTGTGGTCGGATTAAACAGCCGGCTGCAAGGGTCAGGTTCCTCCCAACGGTTAGGGTACGGGCAGTACCATCATTGCCAAAAGTGAGATTGGTTTCAGCCGCCCCACTCCTGTTGATGGTGAGGTCGGTTGCAATGGTAATATTTGATGCAAGGGTATAAACGCTCGTCCCAGCCGATTCCCTACTTAAAATAAGATTATTGTAATTGGCAACACCCGTACTTAATGTCATGTTGGCAGCACAGTAATATTCGAAAGTCCCCCCACTGGCACTGGCCATTACATTATTACCGTACAACACAGTTGGCATATAGGTCACCCCACCCGTGGTTCGGCTCGAGCGCAAACGACCCACTCCGGTAAGTCCGGTAAGGGTGGGCAACTCATTGGTTAACAAATCAAGTAATCCGCCATTGTTGATACGAATACCAATATTGGTTGTCGTAACATTCGCCGAAAGTGTAATGGTTTTGCCATTCAACACAACTGCACTATCGTAAGGGGTAGGCACTTCGCCTATAAGAGGCACAAGCGTGGTTCCAGAAGGATCTTTAGTCCAGCTCAATGGATTTGACCAAAGACCATTTTGGTAGCTGAAATACGTTTTTTCTGGTCGTAGGCTCAATAGTATTCCTGCAGTATATGGCGTAAAAGCGGATGTAATGGTATTCACCCGACTACCGGTACTGCCTGCCGTGCCTATAAACTCATCGAGCGCCAATAGTCCGATACGGGTCGCTGAACCAGAAAATTTAACGCTATCACGCCCTGTTAGACTATTATAACTCAAAAAACTAAAGTCAGCTGCTCTTCTTCCCGAAAAAAATGCTAGCAAACGGGTTTCTTTTACATCTGGCGTGATACTGCTAACAGTAGCCGTCGCAGAATTGGAGGCGACACCATTGTCGACGACTATCGGCGATTTTTTATTGACGTTTCGGTAAACGAGCATTACGCCCGTCATACGCACAGCCGCACTGTTGTTGCCAAAAGTACTGGCCCCTTCACTGGCTCCTGCAAATTTCCAAAATACAGCGGTACGCACGTCTGTATTCGATTCTTGCCGTAGCAATGTCCAACCGTTGGCTGAAATATTGGTGATATTATTGGTATTTAAGCGATTAACACCTACCACCAAGAAGTCGCCTTCTTGTGCACCAGCAGATGGAGAAAGCGAAACTGTTACCGCTGTCGCAGAAGTATTTGTACTTCCTATGTATTCGATGATTCCCTGTGTCTGAATAGGCCGAAGGGCAACCATATGGGTAATAAAACGCTCCGACGAGGCTGATCCATTTTTGGCACCAGTAGAACCGGTAGCCGATATTTCTTGATCGCTTGCGTTACTTGTCAATACATTAACTGTAGTAGCTGCACTATTTCGCGATGTCAGACTCGCATTAGGCGTAATTGTTCCTCCTCGTGTGCTATGAAAAACAACCAAACGCATATTTGTAGTAGGGGCACTCAACGCAGTGACCGTTAATGTCCCAGAATTCCCGTTCGCCGTTGAAAAAACTGGAACAGGATCAGCCACATCCACATTGCGGTAGGCCAACATA
The DNA here is from genome assembly GCA_041688385.1 of Bacteroidia bacterium. Taxonomy (GTDB): domain Bacteria; phylum Bacteroidota; class Bacteroidia; order UBA7662; family UBA7662; genus UBA7662. The sequence continues at coordinate 3,162 of JBDNIH010000014.1, read as the reverse complement.
ATAGCTGTTGAACGCGTGGCGAGCCAACCGTCGAAAGTCTGACTTATTCCCTCTGTGCCGTCGACTACCCTATAAAAAATAGCTTGCCGAATGATTGCGCCAACATTCGAAACCAATGTCCAGCCAGCTGGTGTATTAATCGTTCCCGTCGACCGGATTGAAACTTGCGCCATAAGCACGTCGCCTTGACTTATTGTCGCAGGATAATCGAGACTTAAAGAAGTCACATCTCCCCCACCTGAAGTGTAGGACGTGGTATTGACCAGATTAATCACACCTTGCGCATTGGATTGAAACCCCACTAGGAGACTCAAAAACAGGGTGAGAAAAACTTGCTTAACCAAGGGCAATTACTTTAAAGTAAAATACATTCGAAATAATAATGCCACTTACACAATAACACACTAAAACACTTACTTTATATGTATTAAATCAAAATTCAAAACTGAAAACTTCCAACGATGACAATCATAACCCATTATGGGACAAGTTAAATTTACCGGGTCATGAAGTCTGGTTTAACACCTTTTTTAACTCATTCAACAGAAATAAAGCCTCAACAGGTGTTACCCGATTGATATCGGTGGCATCGAGCATTTGACGTATTTGGGCAAGCTGGGGATCCTTCACTTCAAATAAATTAAGCTGAAATTCGGCTTGTCTTGTTTTCCGTAGCTTTTTTGCACCACCGGCTTCTCGTTGGGCTTCGAGTTCCTGCAACATTTTATTGGCTTGGGTTAATACCGACTGTGGCACCCCTGCCATACGGGCCACATGAATACCAAAACTGTGCTCACTTCCACCTTGCACGAGCTTGCGTAAAAAAATGATTTTATTCCCTATTTCCTTGATGCTCACATTAAAGTTTCGAATGCGCGGAAACGTCTTCTCCATCTCGTTTAATTCGTGATAATGGGTGGCAAACAACGTTCGTGGATGATAAACAGGGTGCTGATGCAAATATTCTGCAATCGCCCATGCCAGTGAAATTCCATCGTAGGTACTGGTTCCTCGACCAATTTCATCCAGCAAAATCAGGCTGCGTGCCGAGATATTATTCAATATGCTGGCCGTTTCGTTCATTTCTACCATAAAAGTAGACTCCCCAGAACTGATATTATCGGAAGCTCCGACGCGTGTAAATATTTTATCGACTATACCGATACGTGCACTTTTAGCCGGCACGTAAGAGCCAATTTGTGCAAGCAACGTAATGAGGGCTGTTTGCCGCAATAAAGCGGATTTACCTGCCATATTCGGACCGGTAATCATCAAAATCTGCTGGCTATCGGCATCTAAAAGCAGGTCGTTTGGAACATAGTTTTCGCCGGCTGGCAAACGTTTTTCAATCACAGGATGTCGGGCGCCTTCCAAATGAAGCACCAATGATTCGTCAACATCGGGTTTGTAGTACTGGTTTTCTATGGCAAGCTGGTAAAAGCCCAATAGACAGTCGAGCCGGGCTAATAATTGGGCATTGAGCTGAATGGGCTGAAGATATTCGTTCACCGCCAACAGCAATTCCTGAAAAAGGCGCTCTTCCAACCCTTGAATTTTACCTTCCGCGCCTAAAATCTGCTCTTCAAAAGTTTTAAGCTCCTCGGTGATATAACGTTCGGCATTTACGAGCGTCTGTTTACGTATCCAATCGGTGGGCACCTTGTCTTTGTGGGTGTTGGTCACCTCCAGATAATAGCCAAATACATTGTTATAGCTCACCTTTAGCGAGCTGATACCAGTGCGTTCGGCTTCTCTTTGTTGAATTTGCTGCAAATAATCTTTGCCCGAAAAAGCAATCTGGCGCAAACGGTCGAGTTCGGCATCTACCCCACGGGCAATGACATTTCCTTTGCTCAGTAAAGCTGGGGCTTCTTCTTGCAGTTCTTTGTTCAGTCGTTCCAACAGTGTCAAACAAGGATTGAGCTGATCGGCCAACCGCTGTAAAGGCGCGTTGTTTTTGGATAATAATTCCGCTCTAATCGGACCAATAAGCGCCAACGAACGGCGCATTTGCACCAATTCACGCGGCGAAATTCGGCCGACGGCAGCTTTGGAGATGAGGCGTTCGAGGTCACCGATTTGTTGGAGGCTGGCGCGTAATTCCTGGGCGGTGGTTTCTTCGGCATGGAACCAAGCCACGACTTCGAGCCGGTCGCGTATGGGTGCCAATTCTTTGAGTGGAAAAACCAGCCAACGTTTGAGCAAACGTGCACCCATGGGGGTTACGGTATGGTCGATCACCTGAAAAAGTCCCAAACCACCTTCCGAAGAGGCATCGAGCAGTTCGAGATTGCGGATGGTAAAACGGTCCATCCATACGTACTGGCTTTCGTCGAGCCGGGCGATACCTTGGATGTGGCCAACTTTGCGTTGTTGGGTTTCGTTGAGATAATGTAATACTGCGCCAGCGGCAATCACGGCCATGGGCCAGTTATCTATCCCAAAACCTTTTACGGAGCGGGTTTCAAACTGGCGTTTGAGCACATCTTCGGCATAATCGCGGTTAAAAATCCACTCTTCCTGGGTATGGGCATACCATTTTTCACCAAATGCCTCGGCAAAGGCCTTGTTTTTGCCTTTGGCGTATACTATTTCAGCGGGTTGCAGACTTTGTAATAGTTTCTCAATCTGTACTAACGGCCCTTGGGAAACCAAAAATTCGCCTGTCGACACATCTAAAAAGGCTATGCCAGCCTGTTCCCCTTCGAGTTGAATGGCAGCGAGATAATTGTTGGAGCGGTGATCGAGTATTTTATCGCTGAAGGCTACGCCGGGTGTGACCAATTCGGTCACATCACGCTGCACTATGCCTTTGGCTAAAGCGGGGTCTTCGGTTTGTTCGCAGATGGCTACCCGCTGCCCAGCACGCACCAATTTAGGTAAATAATTGTCGAGAGAATGGTAAGGGAAACCGGCCAAGGCCGTTTCGGAAGCTGAGCCATTGCCTCTTTTGGTGAGGACGATACCGAGTATACCAGCCGTCTTAATGGCGTCTTCCCCAAAGGTTTCGTAAAAATCACCTACACGAAACAACAGCAAGGCGCCGGGATGTTTCGCCTTAATGTGCTTGTATTGTTTCATCAAAGGCGTTTCCTTTGCATCGGTCGATTTGGCCAAAACGTTTGTGTTTATGCGTAAATTATCAATGGAGGCACTCAACCG
>JBDNIH010000013.1:0-15520 GCA_041688385.1 Bacteroidia bacterium | reverse complement strand
CCTACGGCCGCTGTAATACCTAAACTGTAGCCGAAGTTGATTAACGAAACCTGAGAGAGCCCTGTACGGAGGGTGTAGAGCCAATTGCCCGTCGCAATAAGCAGAATGATGGCGATGGTTGACGAAAACTCTTTGCCGATCGTCCACTGATCTTCATCGTATAAACCCGGCTTGAGTAGGGGGAGGCCAAAATAAAATAACCACATCACCACAGCCGTTACGCCACCAAAGCCGACAAAGTGGTAGAATTCTTTCTGGGCAAGGCCTTCTAAACCATAGGGCCGAAAAATGAATAAAAATAAGCTGATAAACAGGCTGGTGGAAAAAATCAACCGCCACTTGAGTCCATTGTGTTGAATGGATGGATAGGGCTTTTGGAGTTGGGTACGTAGCTGGTGAAGCATGGTGGAAGCTAGACTACAAACCTATAAAATTATGGAGAGATGGTTTTGCACAGCAGGGCCTATGCAAGTTGCGGGGGGCTGTTGGCCTTGATCTGCTTTTTTCAGGCCGACCGCCACCTTGTTGGCTGTTGGTGCTTCCAAAAGGGAAGTTGGGCAGCTTTGCTTTCGTTTTCATGCCGCTATCCGACGTTGGAGAACAATACACCCTCGCGCAAGGCGAAACGACTACAAACGATGTTTTCTGTTTTTGAACGATCGGCGAGCAAGCGTATGAGAATGACGGCATAAACGATCATATCTACCCGAATCGGCTGCATGCCGGGCATACTGAGCCGTTCGGCCCGACTGGCAAGTAGAAGTTTGTTGTAAAGTGCGTTAAAATCTTCGCGCGACAAGGACCAACTATTGCCGTGTTTCCACAGATAACGTTGGTTTTTGTGGTCGGCATCGAGTTCGGAGAGGGTATCAAAAGAACCTGCCGACCCAACGAGCCGACGGATATCGAAGTGTTGTATGGCATCGAATACGGGGTGGATTTTTTCCCGGAACCAGGTATCTGCCGCGGCGATGGTGGCTGCATCGGGTGGGTCGCTGATTGGGAAAAGTGCATTGAGTCGTGCCATTCCGATTTCAATACTCTGTTTCCATACGATCTGTCGATCGGTACAGATGATGAACTCCACACTACCACCGCCAATGTCTATCAAAAGTTGGGGGTGATTTTCGAGCGCACCTGAATGCCGTACCCCTTCCCAAATCAACAGCGCCTCTTCGCTGCCGTTGATAATTTTAAGGTCGACTTGGTGTTTTTCACGGAGTGCCAGCTTGAACAGTTGTCCGTTTTTGGCGTTGCGTAAAGCTGAAGTGCCGATTGCCTGTACGGTTTTCGCCCCTTTTTCGCGGGCCAAATGAAAAAGCGCAGCAAAAGCGTCTAGGCCACGCTCGAAAGCTGCCGGACTAATTTCTCCGCTTTGTATACCTCCTTGTCCTAAACCGACGGCTATACTACTTTGGTGAACAATTCGGCGGGTATGGCCATTGCCTTCGCCCACCACAAGATTAAAAGTATTGGTGCCTAAATCAATAACCGCTATCATCCGCGGTAAAAAATCCATTTACTCAGTTCGCGCAGGGTCACCTTTTTGCCATACATCAACACGCCCACGCGGTAAATGCGGGCAGCCAGCCAAGCTGTAGCGAAAAATCCGCCGATCAACAAGCTCATCGACAATACAATCTCCCAAACGGGCACGCCAAAAGGCAAGCGTACCAACATCACGATAGGTGAGGTGAGCGGGATCATACTGAACCAGAAAGCGATACTCGATCCCGGGTTTTGTATCACCATCTGCGCCACAATAATGGCAATAATGATGGGTATGGTGACCGGAAAGAGTATTTGTTGGGAGTCGGCTTCGTTATCTACTGCCGATCCGATGGCTGCAAAAAGCGAGGCATACAACAAATAGCCGCCGAGGAAGTAGAACAGAAACATGCCGATCATAAACGGGAGGTTCACCGTTTCTAGCTCTTCCATCAGATTAAAGCCCATGGCTTCTTCTTCCATTGCCACGGCAACTTCGGGCTGACCGGCTGTGGTAGCTTCAACACGACTTTTCACCAGGTCTTTTTGTTGGTCTTTGCTTATAAAGCTGGAAGCCACCGTTACAATTCCAAAGGTGAGTATGATCCAAAGAATAAACTGAAAAAGTCCGACGGCTGCGATGCCAATTATTTTTCCCAGCATCATCTGAAAGGGTTTGACCGACGAAATAATTACCTCCATCACTCGACTCGATTTTTCTTCGACCACGCCGCGCAAGACCATCATTCCATAAATGAAGATGAAGATGTACATGATAAAAGCACCGGCAAAACCAATCCCTGTGGCAGCGCCTGTGCTGCTGTTTACCTCGCCACCTGCTTCGGTGAGTTTGCGGGTGACCAAACTGATATCGGCTTGCAATGAGTCGATATAACTCTGGCGAAGTCCGGACGACTCTAATTTTAGGTTTTCAACCCGTTGGTTGAGGGTTCGTTCTACCGTTCTTTTGGCTGCAGCACCCATAGGGCTGTTGCTGAAATAGGCGAACCCATCTGGTTTATAGAGGTCGATATCGGCTGGAATGATGAGCACACCGCTGTTTTCAGAAGCACGTGCAGAGTCTTTGTAGTTTTCGCCATCTCCTTCGATTTCGATGAAGGTGAGGCCTTTTTCGGATTTGAATTGTTCTACGAAGATGCCGGAGTTGTCGGCAACCCAGATTTTCTGGTTGTCTTCGCTATACATGGCGATGAGTACCGGGATGATAAACATCAGCGACATGAGGACAGGGCCGAGCAGGGTGAAAATCACAAACTGCTTGCTTTTAACGCGGGTCATGAACTCACGTTCGATGATAATACCAACTTTGCTCATGCCTGTGCGTTTTTAACTGTTCTAATGAATATTTCGTTGAAAGAAGGGACTTCCTCCTCGAATGCATGGATTTTGAGATGCGGCAGCAGTTGTAACAGTAGTTCGTTGGAGCTGCCATTGTTCAACTGAATACGTGCTTCTTGCCAGTCGTGACCGGCGCGCTCGCTAATCAGGTCAAAGCCTGCGGGTAAAGTCGGCAAAATGCCGTCAAATCCGAGGCGGAAGGTGTTGGTGCTGAACTGTTTTTTGATGTCGCGGGTAGCACCGTTGAGTACCACCTTGGATTTATCAATTAGGGCAACGTGGTCGCACAACTCCTCTACCGATTCCATGCGGTGGGTGGAGAAGATAATGGTCGCGCCGCGGTTTTTCATACCCAAAATCTCTTGCTTAAGCATTTCTGCATTAATAGGGTCGAAACCAGAGAAGGGTTCGTCGAGTATGATGAGCTCGGGTTCATGCAAAACAGCGCAGATGAACTGTACTTTTTGCTGCATGCCCTTGCTGAGTTCTTCAACTTTTTTGTTCCACCAAGGCTGGAGCTCAAATTTTTCGAACCATATTTTGATGCGTTTGTTGGCTTCGGCACGCGAAAGGCCTTTGAGTCGGGCGAGGTAGAGCGCCTGCTCACCAATTTTCATTTTTTTGTACAAACCTCTTTCTTCTGGTAAATAACCGATTCGATGCACGTCTTCGGCTTTGAGGGGTTTGCCTTGCAGCAAAATCTGGCCTTCGTCGGGCATGGTGATTTGGTTGATGATGCGGATGAGTGAGGTTTTACCGGCGCCATTTGGGCCAAGCAGACCAAAAATCTTTCCTTGAGGCACTTCCAGACTCACACCGCTTAGCGCAGTATGTTGTTGGTAACGCTTCACCACATTTTGAATGGATAATAAACTCATAGTAGGGTTGGGCTAACCCGACAAATATAAAAGAGAGAAACTGCCAAAATGTTAAAAAAAACATAAAATCAAATCGCGACGACCTAACTAAAGTATCCCTATTTTGGAAGCAATGAAGCTAGTATATATTCGGGCGCTTCAAGCTTGCCTTTTCTTTTCTTTTTATTTGGTGTCTTGTGGCGAAGTTCGCTCACCCGAAAGTATTTCACCCGCGGACAGGGCGCGTTACAATTCCCTACAGCAGACGGGACTCAACTTAATTTCCTCTCAGGATAGCGTGCATTTTTGGCCATTTCTCGACTCTGTATTGGAACTTTCACAGCACGAATCGTCGGAGTTTCTGGAGTTGCGGGCCTTGCAGCTGAAGCAAATGTATTTGGAGAACGCCGGACAGCTTGAAAAGGCATTGACCATTACCGAAGCCGTAATTAAGAGGACTGAAGGGCAACCAGCGTTACAAGAAATACATGTAGAGGCGTTGTTTAACAAGGGCGATATCTCCTTTCGGTTGGGTCAATATCAAACGGCTTTTGAGGCGTATTTTATTGCCCGTAAGGAAATTGTTGCTCCCGATACCTGTGAATTAGGGTATTACGATTATTGTCTGGCCATGGTGGCTTATCGGCAAAAAAACTTTCAATCGGCGCTAGAGCTGTTTAAAAGTGCCGAAAAAAATTACCGTCGCTGCGGTAGCAGCTTTACCAAAAAATTAAAACGCCAAGAGATTAATAGTAATATCGGCCTATGTTATATGAATCTAAATCAGCCTGATTCGGCTTTGTATTGGTTTGGCCGGGCGCGCATTTCGTTGCTTCATACCAGGAGTCACTCCGAATCGGAAAAGCGGATTCACAAAATTGGCCTTGCTGTTATTTCTGGCAATGTGGGGGTAGCTTATGCACGTTTGGGAGAGCTAGATAAAGCTAAGGCTGCAATTCAATCTGAGCTGGAAGTGAATTTATTACCGGGTAACGACCGTGGGCATTTGGTGTACAGTATAAATGAGTTGTGCGAACTTTTGCTGAAGGAGAATAAGCTGGACGAAATGTACGCTTATCTACGTTTACTCGACAGTTTGCCGGAACTCAGAACCCATAGGTTCCCAGCATACCGTTTTTACAATCACAAGCTGCAGTACCATATCCGAAAGGGAGATAATCCATTGGCGATACTGTATGCAGATAGTTTTCTGCAAGTCTATGAAGGCCTACGCAAGGAAGACCGAGACCTCTTTCGCACCGATCTTGGTAGGAGCATGCGCATTTTGGAAACAGAATATGAGCTAAAACAAGCGGAGCAGACAGCCAGTTTAGCAAGTCAGAGAAGCGCCTATGTTTTGTTGCTGTTCGTTTCTTTTCTCCTGCTTACCCTACTCTTTTTGTACGCTTGGTTGGCAGGGCGCCGAAATAATAGGGCACTTACCCAACTCAATCAGGAAAAAGACAAAATGTTACGGGTGGTAGCACATGATTTACGCAACCCTATTGCCGCTATTTATAGCCTATCTGATTTGAATTTAACGGCAAACCCAACTGCACCGGCAGCCAAAGACTGGAGGTTGGTGGAAGAGGCATGCAGTGGAGCCTTGGAGTTGATTCAGGACATGCTGATTGTAACAACGCTTAAAGACCCGCGTCGGGACGAGAAATATACAGCGGTATCCATCAATCAACTTTGCTCCGATACCATACGTTTGATTCAATATCAGGCGGATGAAAAACAAATTTCACTGAGCTATGAAGCACTAGAAAAGGATTGTTTGCTTCAGCTTGCTCCCGAGCGTATACGACGAGCGATTACCAATTTATTGACCAACGCGATTAAATTTAGCACATCGGGGAGCACCGTTACACTCCAACTAGAGTTAAATGAAATGGGGGTTCTTATCTCCGTCCAAGATCACGGCATTGGCATTCCAGCGTCGTACAAGGATAAAATCTTCCAAAGTTTTACATCTGTTCGACGTGCAGGCACCAGCGGTGAGCTTGCCTACGGACTAGGTTTATCTATTGTAAAGGAAATAGTGGAAGCACATCAGGGAAAAATTTGGTACATCAGTAAAGAAGGAGAGGGTTCTAGCTTCTTTATCCAACTCCCTCTGTAGCAAACGCACTCCTCAGGCATAATCAGCCAAGGTGTATCTATTTTACGGCACTTATAAAGTAGTTGTGCGTCATTATAAAAAAAATCGAAGCAAAACGATAAAAAAGTAAAAATGGAGAAGACAATAAACAGACTCAAATATTCAAAAAATAATAATATTTTGAAATGAAATTTAATTTTTTATTTATAGGGGCACTGTTTATTATGCTAATAGGGTGTAATACAAACGCACAAAATCATAAAAAATATATTTATTATTTACACGGCAGAATAATTGAAATACAAGGAAAAGATGCTGTTAGTGATGATTATGGAAAATATGAGTTTGACAGTATTGTTGAAGCTTTAGGTAACTCAGGGCATATAGTAATTGCAGAAGTTAGAACTGAAAATGTAGACTATTTAGAATATGCAAATAAAGTTTCTAATGATATTGATAGTATAGTAAAATTGGGTATTAAGCCAAAAGACATAACTGTCATTGGTGCTTCTAAAGGAGCAATTATTGCGAGTAATATTTCAACCATTAATCTAAACCCGATTAATTATGTTTTTCTTGCAGGAAATAACGAATATCAAGAAAATAATAATAAATGGAAATTTCACGGACAAGTATTGTGTATCTATGACCTTTCGGATAGTATTGCAGGAGGAAATTATGATTACTGGAAGAATACTGAAAATTACACCACAAAATTTGAACAAATAGAATTAAAAACTCATTTAGGTCACGGATTTTTATACAAACCTTTAGAAGTCTGGATTGGACCAACTAGAAAATGGATATTAACTCAAAAATTGTGAAAGAAAAAACAACGAATGCACAACAATGTATATAAAAAATGGCGAAAAATTAATAGTATCAAAGCTTTCGGCTCGTATTAAACTTTGTACTTAACCGAAAGTTTGTTGTTTCGAAATGGACTACTTTTCATGTGCTAAACGTTATGTGCTATGCTAAAAAAACCAAGTAAGACAAATGAAAACACTTCAAGACTATATTAATTCTGACTTATTAAATTGGCTTCACGACAACAATTTCAAACACAAACGAGCCAAAATTAAGACGGACAAGGGGCTCGTGTAAATTTATATAACGACAAGTTTTGTTTAAAAATTTACGACGGACTTAGACATGGATTTGGAATTACCATTAATGTAGCAGAAAAGTATGACGAAAGCATTTACGACAACGACAGCTTTAGTCTGCATAGAGCTTTTGAATATTTTAGAATAGAACAAACAGCAACGTTTAGTAGTCGAACAGAAAATCAGCATAAGCAAAACTTGCCAAACTTAATCTCGGACATTAAAAACAGTATCCCACGACTAACTCAAAGGAGTATTTCCGAATGGGACAAAATGAAAGAGCGGATAGACAAAGAAGCGAGAAAACAATTTAAGTAACAGTTCGACTCATGGACATGAGAAGCACAACACATAACAGCACCTACAAAAAATTAGCGGTTCATTGCTTAAATGAAGCTTTACGCATTGGTGTTTGATTTTTCATGGTATTCGTGAGCCCTTCGGGGTTGTGCTTCGCATCCATATTTATGGCAAATAGCCACCTTGGCCAAGCCGAACAATGCTGTTCATAATATAGCTTGAACTAAAACGTTTCTCGTCCGAATTAGGCTTAGCGGGAGGATTTCAGAGAAAATTTAGAGCTTAAAGCTGGCATTTTTCTGCCGTTTGCGTTTGCGCAAGTATAGAAATACCAAGGTTAAGACCACAATGAGTACAAAAGGCCAGAGGTAAATGAGCAATAACAAAAATTGCAAAAGATTTTGCCAGCCTTTTAGCCAGCCACTTTTTATTTTTACCCCAAAGCGGCTACTCAAACTTAATTTTTCGTAGATCGTAAGGTGGAGCGTGGCATAACTGATATTGTCGTCCATCTGTTTTAAACCACCCTCGTATCCTTCAATTTCCGCGCGAAGTTGGTTGAGCTGTTGTTCGATGGCGATAACATCCGACATGGTTTTGGCTTGGGTCAGCAACTTCAGATACCGTTCCTCTAGTGCCTTTTTGTTGGTGGCGCGTTGTTCAAGATCCACATACTCTTCGCTTATGTCTTGGCGGTTGATACCTTTATCATCCACGTGGATGGCGGCACTGCTCAGGCGATCCTGCAAAATTTGGAATTTCTGAACGGGTGTTCGAATCACCATATTCAGTTGCATGCGGTCTTCTCCACGAAAGCTAGATTCCTGCTCGATAAAACCACCCAAGGCATCTACCAAGCGGATAATCTCTTCCCTGCTTTTTTTAATAGAGGCAATTTCAACGCTGAGGTGGCCGCTGACAATAATTTTGGTGATGTCTTTTCCTCTTTTTTCAAAAGGCAGCTGTGCGAGACCACTTTCGGCCAAAACGCGCACGGGTGCGTCGGAAGAATTGGGGGTACAGGCGGTGGTTAAGACAAGGAAAAGGAGCAGATATTTGTACATGGTGTGGCGTATAGCGGAAGTTGCAACGGCGAAATGGAGACCCAATGCGTAGCGCGAATTGCTTCGACTGCATTGCGTAACCGACAAGCGCTCGTTTGAGAGTCGATTAGTTTGGCCGTAAATATATTACTTTGCAGCGTCATCAGCCAATGCGCTGTAAAGGAAAGCGAAATCTCTAGGCCTGTCCACTTCATGGCTCACCTTTGACCAGACCAGAGGCTCGCTGTGCATGATGTAGAACATTATTTGCGGCAGCGGCAGTCTATCGAATATTTCTCTAGGAGGAGCAGAGGTCAGATGAGGCTGTTTCTTAGGCTATAAAAGGCTTGCCTTCACTATATTTCCCAGAAATTTAACCTAACTTTTAACTACCAATATTTTAAATTTGCATGGGTCAGGCACTATGAGAATACTACTACTTTTTGTTTTTTGTATTGGTATTCAGCCTGTTTACACGGCTGACGGTCAGGTCGGCTCTGCACGTCCGAAAGTAAGTCTTACCCTCAGCGGCGGCGGTGCCAAAGGCCTGGCGCATGTTGGACTGCTCCATGCTATCGACAGTGCTGGGCTCAATATCGATATGATTACGGGAACCAGTATGGGCGCCGTTGTTGGGGCCATGTATGCTGCTGGCTATTCGGCCAAACAAATTGATTCCATTGCGCGCAACATCGATTGGGACGCTATTTTTTCCGCCACACCGGACTTACGTCTGGTTCCCGTAGACCAGAAGCTGGAAATAGAGCAACAGGCCTTTGAGCTTAAACTCAAAAAAGGCAAGGTTCAGATCCCGACGGGGATTATTGAGTCGCAGGAATTGTGGCTGTTATTAAGCGAGTTATTTTTACCGGTATACGATAAACCAGAATTTTCGGAATTCAGCATTCCTTTTAAATGTATAGCAACGGACGTATTGACCGGTGAGGCTGTGGTGCATGAGCGGGGCAACATCACCTTGGCAGTACGTTCGAGCATGGCCATACCCTCGGTTTTTACCGCCATTGACCTTGACGGCAAACGGATGATTGATGGGGGTGTAGTGCGGAACTTCCCGGTGCGCGACGCCAAAGAAATGGGGGCGGATATTTTGATAGGGGTAAATGTGTCTACCGCTCGGATTCCTGCCGACCGGCTCAATTCGGCCCTTGATATTTTGTATCAAACAGCTTTTATAAGTTCAAGCAGTGAATTCCAGCTGGAAAAGGAATTGTTAGACATTTTTGTGGACGTAGATATGGGGCCTTATTCGGCCGCCAGCTTTACGGCGAGCGATAGTATAATAGCACGTGGCATACGCGCTGGGAATGACTATTATCCTATTTTTAAACGTTTGGCCGATTCTTTAAATGCTATTTATCCGATAAACTTTAACCCTTGCAGACTGCCTACTGAGCAAAATTTTTTGGTACGCGACATCGAGTTCGAGGGTCTTGAACGTACTACGCGTACCTCCATCATGTTACGATTGGGTATTAAAGTGGGTGATTATGTGACCGCAGGCTATTTATCCGATCGAATACGTGAGGTGCACAGCACACGTTTGTATAAATCGGTTATTTACATCGCAGAACCCCATCCAGAAGGAGGGGTGCGACTCAAGTTTAGGGTGTTGGAGCATGCGCCGGTTGGACTGGCTGCGGGCATTCATTACAATACTTTTTCGAACATCGCCATCACCACCAATTATCGGGTGGTGAATTGGTTTTCGGATAAATCGGAAACTACTTTCCGACTTAATTTAGGTGATAATCTGCGTTTTTCGGCCAAACAAGAACAATATATCGGCAAAAGACTTTCGAATAAACTGAGTGTTGAATTCCAGCACGACCGGGTTTTTAATGCTATTTACAGCAACTACCGCCAGGTACAACTTTACCGAGAGCTTCGCACCTTAATCACGGCGCGTTATGATCGTGCGCTAGGCAATGCGCGTATGGCCGGTATTGGTATTTCGGTGGAGAACATTTTGTGGCGACCTCGACTGGCCACAGCCTTAGAGTTGCGTCCGAACAACAGTTTTGGAACTGTTTTTTATGAGTTTAATTTAAACACGCTGCCCACGCGGAATTTCCCGGAAGAAGGGAGCTTTGCGCAATATAAAGTGGAATATATTTTTAATCAGGAGCCGAGTTACACGCTTTCGGTCGGGGATTCCATCAAAACATTCGACCGGACCACCTTGTCTTACAAGCCCTACTTTAGAGCTGCTTGGCGCATTGAGCAGTATTTGGTCCTCGTTAATCGGTGGAGTACAGGTTGGAAGACCTATGGAGGCATTAATTTCACCACCAGCGAGCAGTTTCTATTCCACAACCAATGGAATATTGGTGGGCAGTATTCGCTTTTTCGCAACCAAATCCCTTTTGCTGGCTTCCGCGATTACCAGTTTCATACCGATGGTTTTGCCGCCTTGCAAGGTCAGTTGCAATACCGCTGGCTCGATAATTTGTTTCTGATTGGTCGGGGAAACGTGGGTATTTTTGATTTACACCGCTACAGTATCGCCATTCCTGAGCGTATTCCGTTTATCTGGGGTGCCAGTTTATCGGCGGGTTATCGTTCGCCCATAGGTCCGGTAGATATATCGTTAAATTATAATATCACCGATCAAAGTTTTAGCAGCCAAATTAACCTAGGTTGGTGGTTTTAGGGGGAGGTCAAAATTTCAAATTCAAAACTGAAAGGACGCTAAGGCAGCATTTATGCTTGTAGGTGTTGTGGTTTTCTTTTGTGGTATTTTGCCTTTATCTAATGTGCTCTGCGGTCCGTGGTCAATCGTCCGTGGTCAATATTCGATGGTCTGTGGCTGATTTTATTGGTGACAGGTCTGTGAAACTAGGGTGACTTGCTTTTCTGTGGGCTCGGGGTGAGCGGTTTTACGCTTATCTTTGCAACTTATGCAACAAAAAGGGCTCACCGAATTAAAGTCATGGTTTACGCAGCCGCGGCGTATCGTGATTACTACACATCACAAACCCGATGGCGATGCCATTGGCTCGTCGCTGGGCATGTACAACGCCTTAAAACAACACGGTCATTTTTTACAAGTGATTACGCCCAACGATTATGGCGAAAATCTGCAGTGGATGGCGGGGAACGACCAGGTGCTTGAATTTGAAAAGGATGAGATGGCCGCAACAAACTTCATTCTGGCTGCGGAATTGGTTATTTGCCTAGATTTTAACGACCTCAAACGGATAAACGAAATGGGTGTAGTGGTACGTAGCAGCAGTGCCAAAACATTGATGATCGACCATCACCTTGATCCACCAGGCTTCGAAGATTATACCTTTCACAATACAGCAGCTTCGAGCACCTGTGAATTGGTATACGAGTTTCTACATTTTATGGGCTGGGGCGAAACCATCAATGCCGACGTAGCCAATGCCCTTTATACGGGCATTATGACGGATACAGGTTCTTTCCGCTTCCCATCTACTACGCCTAATGTACATCGCATCGTTGCTGATTTAATTGAGCAGGGCGCCAACAATGGCAGCATACATCAAGCGGTATTCGACCAGATGAGTGAAAATACTTTGCGTTTTCTGGGGCATTGTTTTACCCAAAAACTGCGGGTATTGCCTGAATTTAAAACGGCTTATTTCGTCGTAAGTGCGCAAGAGTTGGAAGATTTTCAGATTCAAACTGGTGAAACGGAGGGCCTGGTCAACTATGCACTCAATCTCAAGGGAATTAAATTTGCCGCTTTAATCATCGACCGGACAAAATTGGTTAAGATGTCGTTTCGCTCGAAGGGGGCGGTACCAGCCAATGCGTTTTCGAGGCAGTGGTTCGAAGGTGGCGGTCACCGCAATGCGGCTGGTGGGCAGTCTAGTTTATCACTTGAGGCAACCGAGGCCCGCTTTCTCGAAGCACTTCTTACCTTTAAAGATCAAATTTTGAATTTATGATCAATCGAATAATAGCTGCTTCAGCACTCGCACTTCTTTTAAGCTGTTCTTCTACCGATGACAAGCGGTTATTTACAGCTACAGGTTTGGCCTACGTCATACACGAAAATATTGCCCCGGTAAAAGCCGAAATTGGCGATATTTTGGTCATAAACCTCAGTTATGGCACGGAAGACACCCTGATTTTTGATTCTAAACAATATCAAAAACCAGTATACATTCAGCTTACCAATCCGGCCTACAAAGGCAGCTTGGAAGAGGGTTTGGCCATGTTGGGTTCAGGCGACAGTGCGACCTTTTATTTACCGGCCGACTCGGTTTACCAGCGCATTTTTAACCAGCCAGCGCCTTCTTTTATAAAGAAGGGCGATGAATTGACTTTTCAAGTAGGGGTGATAGCCGTTAAAAACGAAGACCGCGAGCTTGCAGATTGGTTTGCACGGGAAAATATCATTCCAAAGGCTCGGCCGTCGGGCCTGTATATACTCCCTGTGAACAGTGGTAAGGAGAATGCTAAAATTGCTGGGCCTGGTAAAAAAGCCAAGGTACATTACACAGGTTATTTGCTCGACGGCACTAAATTCGATTCGAGTGTGGACCGGGGTGAGCCTTTTCAGTTTCAAGTAGGCAAAGGTCAGGTGATTCCGGGTTGGGATGAGGGTGTTTCGACGATGAAGGTGGGTGATAAGGTGAAATTGATTATACCAAGTTATCTGGCTTATGGTCCGCGGGGCGCTTCGAATGTGATTCCGCCTTATGCTCCTTTGCTTTTTGAGGTGGAGTTGTTGGATGTGATTGAGCTGCCTTAGGGCATCTGATCTGCTGCAGTTATTTATTAAACACATGGTCAGCCTGAGGTGTAAAAAAGGCGTCTAAAAAGAATTGGAAATGGCCGGTATTGCCTACAGACAAATTGAACTGGGCCGTGTTGAACTCGAGAATCAAATATCGCTGGAGCAAACCGCCTTATTATAGGCTACTTTGCTAGAATGTGGACTTGAGCTTATCCATGTTAGAGCAAGTATATTGGTAGAAAGCATCAAAACAGCCATCATACAGCTGGTGCACTTTGAGCCTGAATTGCCGAAGGAGAACTTTTCGTATTTCCTTAGTCAAAAGTTAGCCTACGATTACACCTACCTGTCGAATATATTTTCGAGGTCGGTAGGAATGTGTATTCAGCTCTACATTATTCAGCAACGCATCGAAAAAGTGAAATTGCTCCTGAGTTATCAGAATTTAAATCTGACCGAAATCGCTGACCAGATGGAATACAGCAGCGTGGGACATTTGCCGGCGCAGTTCAAAGGTGTTACGGGATTAACCGCCCGGGAATACAAAAAGAAGGCTGTAATGGACCGCAGAATGCTAGAAAACAGCTAAGCGACTAGCTGCTTAAATAGCAAAACAATTGTTGGTGCGATAAAAGAGGGTGGTACAACTTTCACCTGGTGTAATGGCAACCATGCCCCAGAAGTGAAGATGTTTGAAGCCCTCTTTTTCCATCAAAATAAGCGATTCGGCATATTCAGCTACTTCGCTGTTATCGAATAGGATGATACCTTGCGGGCTTAACTTTTGTAGGGCGGCACGGAGGCAAGCGTTTCTTTGGCGACCATCGATAATTACGAAGTCGAACGTACCGTCCTGTTCTAAAATGGCGTCGGAATAACCACTGTTTAGGCTGCGTTGTAGTAGACTTACGTTGGCAGGTAGGCCCATGTCCCGCACAATTTTGTACCAGGCGGCTTCGTGCTCCACGCTAATTATCTCCTTCACTCGGTCGGCATACCAACGTGTTGAGCCGCCGGAGCCATATTCGAAAACGCGAAGTTCGGGCCTCATTTTTTCGGCGACAAACCTCAGCCCTGGGTAAGTAATCCAAGGGATCGGGTTACCGGATTTGTCGACCGATCGTTTGGTGTAGAAACTTTTGAGCCAGCCGGTTTGTAACATATAACCGGCGATTGCCAACTGTATTGGGCCGCCAATCCGAAGGAAGTTCAACAGCCGCCAAATGATTTTTTTCATAGATAGTGCAACGAAAATAGGATTTAATAACAGCTTTAGGTAGTCTTAATCTTGCGGTAGTTCAGCGGCTGCTTGGTTTTTGGCTTTTTCCCAGTTTTTAAGTTTGGGATGAACGATAGCAAACCAAAGCGGCGGGATTAGTGCCGGGAAAATCATGCTGGCATAACCTCCCGGTAGTTCTGGGCTGGCATCGTGGTGTTTAAGCAAGTGATAAGGCCGCCCGCCATACAGGTGGTGATCGGCATGGCGGCTCAGATCGTAGAGCAGGAAGCGACTAAAAAAACGATCGCTCTGCCAGCTTAGGCCAGCATGCACCCGCTCATTGTCGGCGCGACTGAGTCCGTAGTGTTCGATGTAGTTGGTGTATTCGAGCAATACATTGGCAATAACGGCTTGCGCGAGCCAGGCCAGCATCCAAAGTGGGTGTATAGCAGCGAGGACGCCGAGCAGAACGATATGTCCTGCGGTGGCTCTTGCGGTGTGGTTGTGCAGACCATAGGCTGCTTTGCCCGCTTTCACCGCTTCGTTGGCCGAAATGCGTAGTGCTGCCTTAAATTGCCCCAGTATGCTACGTACTATAAAGCGGTAGAAATGCTCGCCATAACGGGCGGTAGCATGATCGCTCGTAGTGCCAATATGCCTGTGGTGTACCCGGAGGTGATCGATATAGAAATAAGCATTTAGTACGGTGAACAGTTGTACGTTCCCCAGCCACACCCAACGTTTGGTGGGGCGGTGAATCATTTCGTGTGCGCTAACAATGGCAAGTGCACCTGAGTTTAATCCGGTACCAATGACTGCCCAAATAAGCCATTGGCCATATAGTATTCCTTCGCCTATGCCGTACAACAGGCTGCCTAGACTAAGTAACTGTATAATGACTGCGCCGGCGAGCCAAAAATCAGGCAGCAGCGTGGTTCCTGTATCGTCGTTGCGCCCGATATTGGGAAGAAACCATTCGATGAAGGCGAGAAAGCCAAGTACAAAAACGGGGTTCAGCAGCGTGTAATAATTTCCCATAAGATTACCGGTTATGACCAGGATGGCTGGGAGGAAGCTGATGCTGTAGCGAAGATTACGTTGCATAGGGGATGATGATGCGACAATTTAAGGAATAGTTGGTGAATTTAGCGCTCGTTTAGCGCTGATTTTGTTGCGCGTAAGCAATTGTCTCTGGCGAGGGTGCGTGTACGTCGGCTGGCGCCTCCCGCGCACGTCATTTTATAAAAGGATACCGGCGGCCTCTTTTACAAAATGTATTGTTTACGCTGCGCTGTTTACGCTTCGCCGGACT
>JBDNIH010000107.1:0-1244 GCA_041688385.1 Bacteroidia bacterium | reverse complement strand
TTCAGCGCACTCGGCAGTTCGAAGACCATTCCCAAATTTAGCTGATGTTTGTTGGCCAGTTTGGTGCGGTATTGGACCCCAAAGTGCATACTTGCATCCGTCACGCGCACTTCATCTTGAACGCGGAGGTTAAAGGTGTTGAGGGTATCGGAATACTCAAAACGGCGGGTCTGGTTCATCGTACCAAATAGGAAATTGGTAGTGACACCCACATGCCACTGATCGTTGATTTTAAAACCATTCGACCAAAAAACCCGATTAATACCGCCCAAGCCTTCGTAAAATTCGTTCCAGCTCGCAAAAGAGGAATCTACCCGGGTTTGTATGTTGTAGTTGGTGGTTGAATAAGGTAAAAAACCAATCGCTGTTCCCCATTTTGAGGAGACCGGAAAGCCGAAAGTGAAATAGTTGATATTGAAGTTGGATTGATTTTGCTGTTGGGTGCTCGACTGCAAATTCAAAAAACGACCACTCGCAGCAAACTCGAAAGTTGTTAGTTTTAAACCCGACAATCCAGCTGGATTGGCCAGTTGAAGCGCAAGCGGATCGCTGATTGCCACAGATAAGCCGCCCATGCCTCGGTTATGTACCAGATTAAATGCCTGAAGATCGCCCAAACCAAAGCGTGAGTAGGGAGAACCGGTGTTGGCTGTCTGTGCTTGAGCGGGGGAAAACAGCAAAAGAAACGGTAAGCATTTACCTACCGTGGTGAAAAGTCGAATCAAGTAAGGCATTCAGGCCATATAACGCCAAATGAGGCTCGGCAAATATCTGCTTTCCCAAGGTTTTTTCAAAAAGTCCAGCGTCACCTCCTGATAAAATAATAGTTAAATCTTGCTCTCGGGCTTCGAAAGCGGAGATACGCGCCAACAATTCTCCTGCCATTCCGTGAAAAGCACCCGATAATAGGGCAGTTTCGGTATCAAATCCGAGCAAAGGGATGTCGTTTTCGGGATTTGGCATGGGCAAACGGCGGGTAAAAGTGTGCATCGCCTGCAAACGCATGCGGTAGCCGGGTGCAATATCACCGCCCAAATGCCGGCCATCGGCACCAATCAAATCATAGGTAATACATGTACCCAGACAGATGACCAAACACGCTCTTTTTGGGTATTTAGTCAATGCGGCAAGTATACAGGCTTTGCGGTCTTGGCCGAGGGTGTCGGGACTGGTATATACCGACGGGAAAGGCAAACCGTCGTAGCTGCCGAAAAAAGTAAATTGTTGAATGCCGGCCGCTTTGA
>JBDNIH010000106.1:0-3688 GCA_041688385.1 Bacteroidia bacterium | reverse complement strand
CAGAGGCGCTGCAGGCTGGGGCTGGCATTAGTTAGGCCCTTCGCTCGGGCTTGCTTTTATTAGGCTTTCCGTTAATGAGTGGCTCTACAAACGCGCCATGACGGAAGTATACCTTGGCTACCTTAACTCAAATGTTAGGATAGCCTCGACTGTAATGCCTTGTTGCGCCTGGTCAAATCATGGTAATTTTCTGCTCCTTCATTTGATCCGTTGGCCCACACGCTGCGCTGTCGTTGGTTATTTTAGCGTTTAGGTTAAATGCGCATTTTCGCTTCACGAACGCTATAGCTGGGTTCCAAGGTGAGCTACATCTGATCGGGGCATTTGGTGCTTTTTGCGTTTCATTGCTAATAGGTCGCCGCTTTATATCTACAACGAAAAATGTTCAAACACTCCGTTAAACGTTATTGAAATTGGACTGAATGAAATGTTGAGAGGCGAAAACTACAAGCCAATAACATACAACTGCCAAACATTTACAAATACTGCTTGCCATAACACACGCAAAAGTGAAGATGCTGAAAAATGGGTTGCTGGGTTTATTTTTGGTGGTCTTGCATTACTTGGTTTAAGTGCTGCGTTTGGAGATAAAAAATAAATCTAAAATCATAATAATGGAAAGCTACAGCAATACAGATCTCATTCATGTGCGGATGAAAAATTTCGCAAAGTGGATTGCCCCTGAAAAGGAAGCTCGTGATGCAAGTCGCACATTTTTAATGCGTTCTTCAATCCTTTTCTTCCTAGTTTAAGCAACAAGACCAGTCCAATTATTTAAGCAGTTAGGAACACATTGAATACTTGCCGGCAAGCATAAATTTAATATTCGCGAGATTTCCTGGCGTATTTTCCAGCTACCAGCATTTGCGCGTATGACTCCAATGCAGGTCATTTTCTTTGCAAATCTTACTCCGTTCCTGGTCGTAGGCGAGGCGCAATCCGATGCTGTAGGCGCCGCGGCGGTAGTATTCTTCTATTAACACCATATTTTTCATACCACCAAGTTCATAGGGAAAGGCCCGGAATAAAATAGCCTGAACCAGTCTTGTCACATACCCGACAAACATTCGACAGGAATACGACACAAAACTAAAAATTAAGTCAAATTTTGACCCTTGGCTGAGGGGCGGTGCTTGGGTTTAGCTTTTGGCCAGCTTCATAATGGTCGCTTTGGTTAGCGTACAAAACTCAATCGTTGAAAGCTACCTCCGCGATACCATTTCTAAACCGAAACTTCGGGTAGGTAAAAACTGAAACAAGACCCTTCGCCAAATACGCTCTCTGCGTGGATAAGGCCTCCGTGCAACTCAACAATACGCTTGCAAATGGAGAGGCCGAGTCCGTTGCTTTGCTCGGAGCCGGTGGGTAAGGTGCTGGTTTTTTGAAAGGCGGAAAAGAGTTTGTTCATGTCTTCTGCGCGAATGCCTTGTCCTTGATCAAAAATTTTGAAGTGCAGGCGACCTTCGTTCATTTCTACCACAAGGCGAACGGTGGTGTTTTTATGCGAATACTTAAAGGCATTGCCGAGTAAATTATCCAGAACCTGCTCGATGCGCTGGCGGTCGAAGGTCCATGATGCGGGATTCTCGTGCTGCAACTCAAGCTGTACGCCCTTTTTCTCGGCCAGCTGTCGGTTCAAACGAATCACTTTGCCCAAAAATGCCTCTAGTTCAACTACTTGATTGGCTAAAACAAGTTGCCCGGTCTCGATGGCTGATACGTCGAGCAGGTCGTCAATCAAAAGCAGGGCTTTTTCTGTTACTTCGTCAATTATGCCCAGAAATTCTTTTTGCGTTGCGGCATCCGTTAAATCGTCGCAGATTATATCATGGCACATTTTGATGGTTCCAATTGGTCCTCTAAGGTCATGCGCAACGATTCCAATCATACGGTCTTTCTCCCTGTTGAGCTCCGGCAATTGAACCGTGCGAGCTGCAACCCGCTGTTCCAAATCTTGGTTGGCTTCCTGCAATTCGTTCACAAGTCTTTTATTGCGAACAATTAAGTCGTGCCGGTCAAAAGCTTCGCGCACGATGGTGTCGAGCTCGGTGGGATCCCATGGCTTGGTAACATATCGGAAGATATTCCCTTCATTAATTGCTTCAATCACCGCTTGGATATCGGCATATCCGGTTAATAGCAGGCGCGTTGCATCAGGGTACTCGTACTTTACCTGATCAAAAAACTCTGCGCCATTCATGCCCGGCATACGCTGGTCGGAAATAATAACCTGCATGGCATGTTCTTTCATCAATTCCAACCCTTCTAGGGCACTATTGGCGATATGGACATGATAACTTTTGCGGAACTGGCGCCTTAAAGAACTGAGTATCGATGGCTCATCGTCGATAATGAGTAGGTTGTTCTCTTGACCGCTATTCACCTCCATGTCTGTGCTATTATTATTCATGCGTTTGTTTGTTTTTAGGTAGGCTAATTGTAAAGGTAGTGCCTTTGCCCACTTCGCTGTCAACTGTAATTGTTCCGTTATGTCCGTCTGTAATAATCTTGTAGGCAATGGATAATCCCAGACCGGTGCCTTCGCCTGGAGGTTTAGTGGTGAAAAAAGGATTGAAGATCTTCTCTTTGGTATCGGCATCCATCCCTGACCCATTATCCGTAAATGTTAAGGTCAACGTATCGTTTGTTTCCGTTCCTTTAATTGCAAGACGGCCGTCCTTTTTTACCGCCTGGGCGGCATTCATAATCAGGTTAAGGAATACCTGGTTTAATTCCGAAGGGCGGCATTTGATGGGCGAAAGGTCGTTGAGCTGGCAGTCAATCACCAACACAGTTCTCGCAGCCGGCCCGGCAATCTCTATCGTGCTCTCGATGCACTCTTTTATGGAGGCCACCTTTTCTTCTGCTTCGTCGAGCCGGGAGAAATTACGCAGATTGGCAACAATACCCTTTACTCTCTTCAGCCCATCTACGGAGCTATTAATCAAGTCCTCGAGTTCATCCGAGATAAAGTCGATATCTGCTTCTTTGCTCAGTTGCGCAGCCTTCGCTTTCAAATCCTCATTATTGGAGGCCTCAACTGCTGTGTTTAATTGCTCAAAAGCCCCTTTCAAATCATGGGCCATCTGTTTGAGCGCGTGCATATTGCTCGCAATAAAAGCCACAGGATTATTTATTTCATGCGCAACACCCGCCACCATTTGGCCCAGCGCATTCATCTTCTCAGAATGAATAAGCATGGTTTGCGTTTCTTGGAGCGTCACCAGCGTTTTTTCCAGCTCAACCTGCTTGGCCGCTGCTTCCTGCCGTGCCTCTTCTCTATCCGTAACATCGTTTTGTACCCCAACAAAATGGGTGAGCTCGCCGTCTTTGTTGCGAATGGGCGAAATGATTAACTCATTCCAGAAATCCGTGCCATCCTTTCGGTAGTTTTTTAATAAAACCTGACAGTGACTACCCGTGTCTTCCGCCTCGCGAATAATATGTCGGGCCTTCTGATCACGGTCATCTCCTTGCAGAAATCGGCAGTTCCTGCCTACCACTTCTTCCTCTAAATAACCACTAATTTCAGTAAATGCCCTGTTCACATAAATCAGCGGCCTGTCTGGCATACGTGCATCAGAAATAGAGATACCGCAGCTAGTGGATTCCAAGGCGGCATCATAAAGTGCCAGCTCCTGTTGGATAAGGTTGATAGTGTCTGACTCTATATTTTTCATGCTACGGT
>JBDNIH010000105.1:0-3265 GCA_041688385.1 Bacteroidia bacterium | reverse complement strand
GAGAATTAGTTCTATTTTGGTATGACTAATTTTAAGCTGCACCACAACACCCTATTCATGGAAAACCCAACCTTTAAACATACCCTGAAAGTTTTACCTAGCGATATGGATACGCTCGGGCATGTCAACAATGTGGTGTATGTACGTTGGGTGCAAGAAGTAGCTGCAGCGCATTGGCAAAGCATGCCGCAAGCTGAGCGCGCTAAAAATTTGGTTTGGGTGGTGCTCCGCCATGAAATCGACTACCATGCCCCTACCCTACTTGGCGACCCCATTGAAGGCAGCACCCGTGTTGGCGACTACCATGGCGCACGTTTTGAGCGTTACGTTTATATTAGGCACGCCCAAAGCGGCAAACTTTTGGCTGAAGCAAAAACAGTTTGGTGTTTGTTGGATGGTAACTCCATGCGTCCCATCCGTGTCTCTGAAAGTCTGGCCGCCCAACTTAAACAAGGAAACGAAGGATAATCCGGATCATTTCAGGTGGACTTCCGACGCTATCGTTTGCATTAGGTGGTCTGGAGCCTACGATTTCGACCCATTTCCATAAACTTTCAGCTATTTCTGAGACAAAAGGTTGCAGCTGAGAATTAAAGCATACCTTTACCACTTAATCAACTACATCATCACCAATTATCATGAAAGAAGGAATTGTTAAGTTCTTCAATGAGACCAAAGGTTTCGGTTTCATCAAGGACAATGCTTCAGACAAAGAGTATTTCGTACACGCAACGGGTTTGGTCGACAAGATCAAAGACGGCGACAATGTTGAATTCGAAGTCGAAGAAGGCAGAAGAGGTTTGAACGCTGTGAAAGTAAAGCGCATCTGACGCTCCAAATTTATTGCAACAACCAAAACCCCGGCCACCGGGGTTTTTTTTATGCCCAAAATTTTAGCTTAGCGCCTACCATTCGTCACTAAAAATGCCATTGGTCACTGTTTTGAAGGTAGTAATACCTCAACCCCCTAAATTGTAGCAGCATTCAACCCAAAAAATACATGCAAACCATACTAGGAGCCGGTGGCGTAATCGCCCGTGAATTGGCCAAAAATCTCCCACAGTACACCAATCACCTACGTTTGGTAAGTCGCCACCCTAAAAAAGTGAACGCCACCGACGAACTTTTTCCTGCCGATCTCACAGATGCCGGTCAAACCCTAGCTGCAGTAGCCGGTTCTGAAGTGGTTTATTTAGTTGTTGGATTGGCCTACCAATTGAAAGTATGGCAAGACGCCTGGCCCAGGGTGATGCAAAACGTTATCGCCGCCTGCGAAGTTCACGGGGCAAAACTCGTTTTTTTCGATAATGTATATCCCTATGGCGCTGCAACTGCTCATATGACAGAGGCGACCCCCTTCAACCCCTGCGCAAAAAAAGGAGAAGTGCGTGCACAAATCGCCTTACAACTGCTAGATGCCATGGCATCGGGCCGTATCCAGGCCCTAATTGCACGTTCAGCTGATTTTTACGGGCCAGATACACCCGCCTCGATGTTAAACTTTATGGTTTTTGACAACCTTACAAAAGGTAAAGCACCCCAATGGATGATGCGTACGGATCTCGTCCACAGTTTTACCTATACACCGGATGCTGGTACGTTTACTGCCCTACTCGGCAATACGCCAACGGCTTATGGCGAAAGCTGGCATCTACCTAGCTGTGAAGCACGCTGGACCCCTGCCGACTTCATCGGTGAAATACAAAAAAAGTACAATAGCGATAAAAAAGTGATGGTATTGGGCAAAGGCATGATGCGGTTTTTGAGTTTGTTCATCCCTGTTTTGCGCGAAACCATGGAGATGCAGTACCAAAACAGTCAGCCTTACTTTTTCGACAGCAGCAAATTTGAAAAGACTTTTAAGCAACAGGCCACCCCATATACCGAAGGCCTCGCTGCAACCATTGCCTTTTATCAACAAAAATAGCAAGCCCAGCTTTTTCTATCGACCAAATGCTAAAGCGCTGCTGCACCCCTTAGCGCTCACTGCAACCGGCACTTGGTGAAGGTAGATGTTGGAGGAGGGTTATAAAAATAGGTTGGTCGGCATCGACTTCCGTTACCACAGCAGCATGGAAAGTATGGATACCATTTTTGTGGCTGTAATTCCCGGCATGACCAATTATACGGCGACTTGTACTGGCAACACGTTTGTATTGAATGTGCGCGCGACTTACGACATGGGAAAATACGGCCAGCTCACGGTTATCGCGCGTAACTTGACAAACCGTTTTTATACGTTGCGTTTTGCCAGGGCAGAACCTCTCAGGAATTTCACTTTGCAGTACCGTATTCGGCTTTGCTTTAGCCCTTGGTTGCTGGCATTTTACCCCGAAGCCAACCGGTTAATACGCTTCTCGGTGTTTAATAATGCGTGCTTCGATAAAGTAAATGATACGACCGGCGATGGCGGTGAGATAGTCCCCTATTTTCTCCATTTTCCGGATGATGGTGAGCA
Organism: Bacteroidia bacterium; assembly: GCA_041688385.1. GTDB lineage: Bacteria > Bacteroidota > Bacteroidia > UBA7662 > UBA7662 > UBA7662. The sequence goes on along the minus strand of JBDNIH010000105.1, from coordinate 807 downwards.
AATTGATGATATCCAGCGCTTCGGTCTGTGTTTTGCAGGCTGCAGCCATTTTTGCGATGGTTTTGTTGGCGGCCAGATTGATGCGGTCGAGCTCGGCTTCCATGCCCATGACTGTTTGCGCGCGACTCACCGATTCTTCCTCAAAGGCGAGCAAGGTGGCATCGAGCATATTGAGCAGCTGATTCGACATTTTGGTAAACTCCAGCACTGCCAGTTGGTCGGCCGTAAATGCTTTACGGGTTTCGAGTAGGTATTTACCGATGGCATGGGCGTTATCGCTGATGCCTTCAAAGTCGGAGATGATTTTATTGGTGGCGAACACAAAACGCAAATCACGTGCTACAGGCGAAAACAAGGCCAGCAGCTGTTCACATTTACGTTCGATGCGTAAATCGAGGGTATCTACTTGTTTTTCGCCCAATTCGATGGCCTCGATTAGGCTGTGATCAAAGGTAGCAACTGCTTGCAGAACGCCTGCAACTTGACCTCTGACCAGTTCGGCCATTTCCAATGATTCGGATTTGAGCAATTGTAATTCGACAGACAGCTGGTTCATGGTAATCTTTGAACAAAGGTAAAACAGTTCACTGCAGCCTGTACAAAAGCGCAAATTATTTAACGATAAGACAATCCACCCTGCCCTTAACCAGGTTGCTCAAACCTACCGGTGATATAATTCTGTGTGCGTTCGTTGCTTGGGTTGGTAAAAAAGGTAGTTGTATCGCTGTACTCAACCAGGTTGCCTTTGTACAAAAACGCGGTTTTATCGCTTGTACGAGAGGCCTGCTGCATATTGTGGGTCACAAT
>JBDNIH010000104.1:0-12942 GCA_041688385.1 Bacteroidia bacterium | reverse complement strand
GCCACCGACGTGCGCAACCTCAGCCATCTGCTTATGCCAACGCGCTTGGGAAAATTCGGACTAAAAAAAGCCGTTGAACTGTATGTTGAGCAGCTCAACCAGGTCGGTAAAATACACTTCGACTTGCTGATTACCGGGTTTGAAAAATCACTGCCCGAAACATTGGAGCTCAGCACCTACCGCATACTCCTTGAGCTCTGCAACAACATCCTAAAACATGCCGAAGCGAGAAACGTGATTATTCAATTGGTCGAGCACGACAATCAGTTGGTTGTTATGGTCGAAGACAATGGCAAGGGACTCGAACCTATGGACAACAGTGCCGACGGCATTGGCTTGCGCACCATTGAATCGCGCATTCACCTGATGAACGGCAAAATGACGGTAGAGACCTCCGTTGGCCAGGGAACACTCATTACCATAGAATTGCCGCTGTTGAGCTAAGATTACCGCAAAAGCACGCACAAGTCTGCCGATTGCAATGTAGTTTAAGACCTATGCGCATCGTACTCGTCGACAATCATGCTTTCCAACTACGAACAGCCTTAATTCAAACGCGAAGTGCAGCACTTGGGTGCCGGTGGCTATTTGCTTAAAACAGCTCCACTTCAGTCGTTATTGATGCCATTCAGCATATCCGACTTGGCGAACAAGTGTTCCATGAAAACAAGGTCTCGCCACAGGAGAAAGAAAAAAACTCTTTCACCGCCGATTTTTTGCGCAAATTTTCATTTACCCGGCGCAAGGCAAACATTATTCGCTGCATAGCCCGTGAAATGACCACCCGCGAAATTGCAGATGCACTTTTTATGTAGGAGCACGCCGTCATGACCCACCGTAAACAATTACTTCGGAAAATTGACACCAAAAATGCAGCCGGCCTGGCCAAATTTGCCAGCGAAGGGGCTTTACTCTAAGTCCAAAATGAACTCGGCCATGCTTTGCATAACGCAAGCCAATTACCCAATTTGAGCATTCAAGGCTTTTGCTTCTCGAAACCCAAGCTCACCGAATTGATACAATAACGCAAGCCGGTTGGATTTGGACCATCATCAAATACATGGCCCAAATGGCCGTCACATTTAGCACATCGCACTTCTATACGTGCCATACCAAAGGAACGGTCGGTAATTTCTTTGATTTTAGTTTTATCTATGCCCTCATAAAAGCTCGGCCAGCCACAACCAGCGTCAAACTTGGTATTGGAGGTAAACAAAGCCGCACCACATCCTTTGCAGACGTAGGTGCCAGCTTCCCAATGTTGATCATATTCGCCAGTATACGGCCTTTCGGTGCCATGCGAACGCAAAACGCGGTATTCTTCGGAGCTGAGTTTCTTTTTCCAGTCAGCATCACTCATTTTACTGAGATCGGTTGTGTCGTTCACCATAGTAAGAGATTTAGCGGGAGCAGTTGATTTGATAGTTTTGGGAGGCTGACCCTGACAGGCAACGCTGACGAGTAGACCAAGAAGCAAAAAATAAGTCTTCATGATATTTAAACAGATTAAAGGTTAAAAAGTTGCCGGGCAATTTCGGCTTTTAAAAAAACAGGCCGCCACGATGGGCGGCCTGTCGACACTGAACCACCACCTATTGCTTATGGTAGCAATACTTTGTCGATCACTTGGATGACCCCATTCGACTGGTACACATCGTAGGTTGAGATATTAGCGACATTACCTTTTGTGTCCATCACTTGGATGTTGCGTTTGCCATTCATCATAAAGGTGAGTTCGGCGCCTTGAACGGTTTCCATTTTGGCTTTACCGTTGCCCGCCATAATTGCTTTTGAAAGGGCATCGAAGTCGTATCTACCCGCCAAAACGTGGTAGGTAAGCACCGCAGTTAACTGACTTTTGTTTTCGGCTTTGAGTAGGTTTTCGACTGTGCCAGCTGGCAGGTTTTCGAAGGCATCGTTCACCGGCGCGAAGACAGTGAATGGGCCGGCGGACTGTAAGGTCTCCACTAAGCCCGCAGCCTTTACCGCTGCTACTAAGGTGGTGTGGTCTTTCGAATTCACGGCATTTTCAACGATGTTCTTTTTAGGATACATGGCTTCACTGCCTACCATAGTTGTTTGGGCAGCGGCTGCGCCAGCGAAAAGAAGAACTGCAAAAGCAGCATTGCGAAGGGTTACAAATAATTTGTTCATGCGTAAAATTGTTTTTTGTTTAAGTGATTTGACACACTTACGGCACGCACCTTCTTCTTGGATTGACTAGGTTTAAAATTTTTTTATGCGCTCATCAGGGACCCTTTCATGAGCTATTATTGCGCTTCGTTTGGATGTGCTGACGTGCCAATGCAGTTGTTGCTAAAATGTAGTGTTTAGATTTTAGCAGGGGCTTTGCATCTCGTTAAGCTCGATAGGTCAGTCAGGGAGCGCTCCACATTCATGTGCTAACGTGGCGCTTCATTTTGATGTGCCTGTGTACAAATTCCGTTTTAATTAAAAAACTGTCACCCTTTTTTAGGAAGACATCGCTTTATAACCTTAGATCATTCCCAGAGCAAGTCCTGCGAAACATTTTATCAGCACAATACCCCTTATTTCCGCTTAAACGACCAAGTAATTTGAAAACGAGCCACTTCTTCGCCCTGGCTGTTGGTGCCTATACTTTCGGCTTTAAAAACAACACCTTCGCCGGTGGCAAGCGTATGGTCGATAGCTGCTTTCATTTCAGGGAGCTGTTGAAAGCGGAAGCGGATTTTCCCCACTGCTTTTTTCCCATAGCTGGCCTCGAGGTTGGTGACTAGCATAGACGCGGGTTTCCCACTTTCACGCAAAAGCAGTAAAGCCGGGAGACCGGTGCTCATCTCGGCAGCCATTGCCATAGCGGCAAAATAAATACTTCGGAAAGGGTTTTGGGTCCAATGGCCATACTGAACCCCTATTTCGCAAGTCGTTTTATCATATTGCACCACCTTTAATCCAGCGAGCCAAGCCAGTGGAAGCTTGCGCATCAAAAAAAATCGGAATAAAAAGGGGTTGCGCATCAGCTTTTCCATCCCTCAAGATAAGCAGCATACTATATTGCACAACACTACCGTGCATTTTTTGGGCTTTACCCTTCTTCTTCGGTGCTTTCCGTGCTTTCGGTATTTTCTGGCAAATCGTAGGGTAAAAATACAAACGAACTCGCCTCGCCGGCAACCACAAAAACACACATATAGGTCTCTGGATCACGCCAGCTTGCCTTGAAGTCGCCGATGCGCTCCATTTGCACGATGCCGCGTTTCACAAACTCCTCCAACAAACTAACATTGATACTCCAGCTGGTTTCGAGCTGGTCGTGGTTCATGATGGGTTTACCGACACCTATGGTTTTTTCCTGGTGCGCTACAAAAACCGGGTATTTGCTCGTACCACTGTCTAATATCTCCCGCGACATGCCTTGGAGGTAATCGGAATAATAACGAAGATCGTTGCGAAGGGATTCGAAGAGGGGATTTTTTTCTTCCATAACAGCAAATTCAACGGTTTACTTAGGCAATACGTTCCAGTAAGGCCACATTCTCAACATGTGCGGTCTGCGGAAACATATCTACAGGCTGGTATTTTACGAGGCGGTAATGTTCGCGCATCAAATCAAGATCGCGGGCTTGGGTGGCCGGGTTACAGCTTACATAAACGATGCGGGGCGCACCCAAACGGTTGAGCATGGCCACCACGTCGGGGTGCATACCGGCGCGGGGTGGGTCGGTGATTATTACATCAGGACGGCCGTGTGTGGCGATAAATTCATCGTTGAGCAAGTCTTTCATATCGCCAGCGAAAAAACTGGTATTGGTTATGCCGTTGCGCTCGGCATTTTTACGGGCGTCTACAACTGCATCCTCCACATATTCTACACCCACTACCTTGGCTGCTTTTTTCGCAACAAACAAAGCAATAGAACCGGTGCCGGTATATAAGTCGTATACGTTCTCTTTACCTGTTAAACCAGCAAATTCGCGCGTAAGCTGGTAAAGTCTTAAGGCTTGATCGCTATTGGTTTGGAAAAACGATTTGGGTGAGATGATGTACTCAATATCCTCAAAACGCTCCACAATTTGCGGTTCACCGCTCCAGCAAATCACCGTTTGGCCGTCGAGGGTTTCGTTGGGCTTTTCATTGATGACGTATAGCAGGCTCGTGATCCAGGGAAATTCCGTTTCGAGATGTTTCATGACCTGGGGTATGAAAGTGTCGTTTGGCTGGCCAAACATTACGAGCACCATCCATTGCCCGAGGCTGGTGTTTCGGATGGTGAGTGTGCGCAGAAAACCTTGGTGTCCACGGATGTCGTAACAGGGGATTTTGTGCCTTTGAACGAGTTCATAAACGCTATTCCGCACTTCATTCATGCGATTATCCATCAGATGGCAGTGGTTTACCTGCAAAATACGGTCAAAACGGCCAGGGAGGTGAAAGCCCAGTCCTGCCAAAGGTTTTTCGACAGCAGTGTCCGCGATTTCTGTCGCGGTAAGCCAGCGGTTGTGGGTAAAGGTGAACTCCAATTTATTGCGAAATTCTAAGGTTTTTTCGGCCCCGATTATAGCGGTACGCTCTGGTATTTCGAGGTGGCCGATACGTGTCAGCGCATCAAAAACTTGTTTTTCTTTGAATTTAAGCTGGGCAGCGTAATCCATCATCTGCCATTTACAGCCTCCACAAACACCAAAGTGTTCGCAAACTGGCTCAATGCGATAAGGCGAGGGTTCAACCAATTTACTTAGGCGGGCTTGACCAAACTTCTTCTTTTCCTGATAGATGACAATATCCGCGACATCGCCGGGAATGGCTTGTTCCACAAAGACTACCTTCTCGCCTATGCGGGCAATGCCAAAGCCGTCGCTGGCCGCATCGATGATGGTTACCGCGGCATGCGGCTCGTTTTTATAGCGGGCTTTTTTCATTTTCCGTGGTCGAGATAATCGTTTACCAATGCGAATAGCGTATCGGGGGCTTCGGCATGCACCCAATGGCCAGCATTGGGCACCGTGGCAATGCGGGCTTGCGGGAAAAGGGTGCGGATACGGGCGTGGTCTTCTGGTTGCACATATCGCGATTTGCCACCATTAATGAATAAGGTCGGTTTTTGAAAGCGCGCCTCACTGTTCAGCGACATGCCAATTTCAGCGAGGTTGGCCTGCAGTGCTTTCACATTCAACCGCCAAGCAAATTGCTGTTGATCGTTGCGATAGATGTTTTTGAGTATAAACTGCCGCGTGCTGTATTCCGGTAAATCAGCGGTCAAAGCTTGGTCGATTTCCGTACGACTTTGGTAGCGGTTGAGGTCCAAATCGACCAAAGTGCCCAAAATATGTTTGTGTTCTTGCAAATTATACGTTTTTGGGGCGATATCTACGATTACTAAGCTTTTTACGCGCTCAGGATGTTGCAGCGCAAAAAGCATACTCACTTTACCGCCCATAGAATGACCGATTAAATCGACTTGATCTAGTCCATGTGCATCCAAAAAAGTCAGTAAATCATCGGCCAAAAGCTGGTAACTAAAGGCGTCCTCCCAGGGCGAGCGGCCGTGATTGCGTTGGTCGAGCAGAAAAACCCGTCGGTTTTCGGCAAACTGTCGGCCTAAGGTGAGCCAATTGTCGCCAGAGCCAAAAATACCGTGTAAGATTACGAGCGGATCGCCCTGGCCAATCTCCTGAAAAAACAATTTCATGGCGCAAAAATACAGGAAGCACTTGTCTTCTGGCAGTCAAAATTCCAATGGCTTCAGAAAGTACCTTTTACAGTCCGTTTTATACCAGTATGTTTTGGTAAGCTCGGCATTCGTCTTTCTTAGCATCTCGACTCAAATCTTCGACAAGCTCGCCACAGGCGGATTTGGTTCGTTGACCGATGCAGGGTGAAAAAAGGGGGGTTCGACAAGCTCGACCAGTATGTCTTACTGTGATTTGGAGCGAGAGCGGCATTTCAATTTTTCAAAATCCCCCGCGATAAGTGCTTCGCGTTTTGCTCTGCTCCAGCCTTGTAGTTGTTTTTTGCGTAGGAAGGCTTTACCGACATCTGCGCATTCTTCAGAATACAGCAATTTAACAGGAAGCCTTGTTCTTGTATAAGCTGCGCCGGTTTCGGCCAAGTGTTCACTTAGCCTTTTTTCAATATTGTAGGTGCTCCCCACATAATAGGACCCGTCAGCACATTGTAATAGGTAAACGTAAGCTGCCATAACACAGGCAAGTTCGTTTTACTTTTTATCTTGAATACTTCAAAATTTTAAGTGTTATAGTTATTTATTACAAATAACAACGCATTTCAACCAGACTGAGCCTGTCGAAGTCCGAGTTTAACCTCCCGCTTCGGGCATCGAGCGCACAACGAGCCTGCCGAATTAGGCAGCCAAGATGTTTAAAAAGACGATTACGAAAAACATTTCGAGAACCAATAGCGGAACAAATAAAAGCAGCTTCATCCACTAAGTGCTTGATGTGCCCCTTCCGAGAAGCACATACAATTGTGTATCTTTAAACTACAAAAGCAACTCGCCATGGACAAAATTTTATTGGTCGTCGACCAAAGCATCAATGCCGGCAATGTGCTCGATCAGGCCTTTGCTCTGGCCAAAAAAAATAATGCTGTACTCACCGGAGTGTTTGTGCAGGACCTGACGCTGGTCGATTATTACACTGTACTCGGTGGAGAGCCGGTATATTACCAACACACCTTTCAAATCATCAAAGACAGCCTCAGCGAAAGTGAAAAAAAGACCATTGAGCTCATCCATTATTTCGTGGAGGAGTGTAAAAAAGCCAATGTGCGCTTTAAGGTACATTTCGATAAAGGCGATCCCGTCGAAGAAGTCGTGAACGAAACCCTCTTCGCCGATTTATTGCTGCTCGGCTACCGCTCTTACAATACGTTCGCTACCGAAAGCGACCAGCAAGTGGTAAAACAACTGCTGAGTCGTTCTCGTTGCCCCATTTTATTGCTGCCCCAAAATGCACGCTTGTTCGAATCTGTAGCCCTATGCTACGACGGTTCTGAAAGCAGCATGCGCGCCATCGATGAATATTACAACACCTTCAAACCCGCATGTGCAGGGTGGGACCATTACCTGGTACGGGTATTCGACCAAGTCGACAATATCACCGCTGCCGAAGAAGGGTTGCAGGAAATACTTCAGCTTCGTTTTCCGCAGTTGAAGTGGGTCGACCTAGCGGGTAAACCCAAGGAAGAAATCCCGTATTTTGCGAGCCAGAAAGGGGATCCGCTGGTGGTGATGGGTGCATATGGCACTAGTGGCATCGCCCGCTTTTTCTCGGGAAGCACAGCCGACCACCTTTTAAAAAGTGGCACTTTACAAGCTTTTATAACCCATTAACATGGCCGACAAAAAAGAAAAATCGACGGTGAAAACCATTTTAGTGCCCACCGACTTCAGCGATAAAGCCAACCGTGCCATTGATTATGCCGTTCTGATTGCTGCTAAATCCAAGGCACGTATTGTCTTATTACATGTTATCGAGTTGCCCTATGGCACCAATCTACAACAGGAGAAAATCAGAAAAGAATACGAAAAGGTTTCCAAGCCATCTCTTAAGGCCGCTGAACAACGTGTAAAAATCGGCCTAAAAGGCGCCAGGGTGAAGGTTGAAGGTTTAATGCGCATGGGTGCCCCGGTAACCACCATTGTACAAATGGCCAATGAACTACAAGTAGACCTCATTTGTATGGGCAACCGCATTACATCGGGTTTGCGGCGATTTGTATTTGATACCACCACTTCGGGCGTTATTGATTTGACGTCCTGCCCTGTACTCGCCACCACCTCCAAACTTCCCGAGGTAAAGCTAGAACGCATGTTGTTTGCCACCGATTTTAAGGAAAACGACCTCCATATACTGAAAAAAGCCACCGACCTCGCCCGGGAATTTAAGAGCTTTATTTATGTGCTACATATCAGAACCAAGCCTAGTTTCGACGAAAAGTTGCGCTGTGTCGGCTTCGAAACGCTCACGCGCAAGGTGGTAGACTATAAAAATCTGCACTTCAAACAATTCCAAAGCAGCGATGTAGAAGAAGGGTTTGACAAAGCAATCGCCGAAATTTACCCCGATCTCATTATACTCACCCATCAGAACCGCAGCTTTTTTGATGCTGTATTTGGGTCGAATGTGGTAGATGATTTGGTGTACCGTGCCGAAATTCCGGTGCTGGTATATCCTGTCTAAATAGCATTTAACGCCATTAAGGCAGCTTCTGCTCCCTTAACCGATTGGAAGTCGAGTACAACAGTAGCCGTGGTTTGTTTCAAACTTATCCGTGCCGCATGCATTCGCACGTGATCGAGTATACGGCCAAAAATTTCGCTTTGATAGAAGGCTTCGTTTTTGCCACTCACGAAATAACATTTCATCTTACCCCCTTTCAAAACCACCTTTTCCATGCCCAGGGCCTTGGCTGCCCACCGCACACGGATGAGCGTAAGTAAAGTTTCGGCTTCGGTAGGCAGTGGGCCAAAACGATCGAGCAATTCGGTACGGAAACGTTCGAGGCCGGCTTCAGTTTCGGTATTGTCGAGTTGCATATACAGCGCCAAACGTTCGGTAGTGTTGCGCACGTAACGTTCGGGGAGCAAGGCGTTGAGGTCGGTATCGAGTTGTACGTCGCGGACAAACTGGCGGGGGCCACTGTCTTCGAACAAGCCTACATATTCGGTGTCTTTAAGCTCGCGGATGGCTTCATCGAGTATTTTCTGGTACATGTCGAAACCTATTTCCGTGATAAATCCACTTTGCTCGGCACCGAGCATATTACCGGCACCCCGTATGTCGAGGTCGCGCATGGCAATCTGAAAACCGCTACCCAAATCGCTGTATTCTTCGAGTGCTTTGAGCCGTTTACGGGCCTCGGTGGTAAGCGTGGCCGTTGGCGGGGTGACGAGGTAACAGAAGGCCTTGATATTGCTCCGGCCTACCCGTCCACGCATCTGGTGGAGATCGCTCAAGCCGAAATTCTGTGCCATATTGATAATGATGGTATTGGCATTGGGGATGTCGAGTCCCGATTCGATGATGTTGGTGGCTACAAGCACATCATATTTCCCGTCGATGAAATCGAGGAGGACGTCTTCGAGCTCATCGCCAGGCATCTGGCCGTGGCCAACACAAATACTCACTTTAGGACAGAGGCGCTGCACAAGCTGGGCTACATCTTTGATGTTGATGACCCGATTGTGCACAAAAAACACCTGCCCCCCACGGTCTACTTCGTAGAGTATGGCCTCTCGGATTTTGTCTTCGTCAAAATGCACCAACTCGGTTTGCACAGGCTGGCGGTTGGGTGGTGGGGTAGTAATCACACTTAAATCACGGGCACCCATCAACGAAAATTGCAGCGTACGCGGTATGGGCGTGGCGGTGAGGGTGAGGGTATCTACATTCACACGCATTTGACGCAGCTTTTCTTTGACCCCTACGCCGAATTTCTGCTCTTCATCAATGACCAGCAAGCCGAGGTCTTTGAATTTGACGTTTTTACCGACCAATTTGTGGGTACCGATGAGGATATCTACTTTGCCTGCAGCCAGTTTTTCGAGCACTTCTTTTTCCTGTTTGGCGGAGCGAAAACGGTTTACATAATCGACCGTAACCGGGAAATCACGTAAACGGGCGCTAAAAGTTTTGAAATGCTGCAAAGCCAGAATGGTGGTGGGCACGAGTATGGCTACCTGTTTGCCATCGGTGGCGGCTTTGAAGGCGGCACGTATTGCCACCTCTGTTTTGCCAAAACCCACATCGCCACACACCAAGCGGTCCATGGGATAGGGTTTTTGCATATCGGCCTTGGCAGCTTCGGTGGCTTTGTATTGGTCGGGGGTGTCCTCGTAAATGAAACTAGCCTCAAGTTCATTTTGCAAATAGGTGTCGGGCGTAAAGGCGAAACCGGTGGTGGCTTTACGTTTGGCGTAGAGCTCAATGAGGTCTTTGGCGATATCTTTAACCTTACTTTTGGTCTTGCTTTTCAGCTTCTCCCACACATCGCTACCGAGTTTATTCACGCGTGGCGGCACGCCTTCTTTGCCGCTGTATTTGGCAATTTTGTGGAGCGAGTTGATGCCGACATACAACAAATCACCATCGCGGTAAATCAAACGGACGGCCTCCTGCTGCTGACCGCTTACATCTACTTTCTGCAACCCATCAAACACACCCACGCCATGGTCGATGTGTACCACATGGTCGCCGGGGCGGAGTTCTTTTAGGTCTTTGAGGGTGATACCTACACTTTTCGACTTATAGCTGCTGAGTTTGTATTTGTGGTAACGTTCAAAGATCTGGTGATCGGTGAAAACGCTGATTTTTAGCTGCTGATCAATAAATCCTTCGTGCAGACTGGTATACAGCGGATAAAAGGCAAGGCCAGCTTTCAGGTCTTCGAAAATGTGGTACAGCCTTTCTATCTGTGCTTTGGCATCGCTAAACAGCAGGTTTTTGATGCCTACTTTTTCGTTGGCTTGCATGCTGCTGATAAGCAGATCAAAGTTTTTGCGGATGGCAACTTGAGGCTGAGAGGCCCAGTCGATGACTGTTTTTTTACCAGGCAGCTGGTCGGTGCCAAACTCTACCACCTGTTTTTCGAGCAACAACTGCTGCCAGGAGTTACCGTCTTCAAAGGCTTCGGCTGGCGTGAGCTCTTGCAGGTCGTGGGCTTGGTTCCAATTCTCTTCAGCCTTCTCGTAACATTGATCTATGATATCGGCGGTGAGCACGATATCGCGTATCCAGACTGTGGTATTGGCGGGGAGGAAATTGAGTAGCGACTCCCGGCTTTCTTTCAGGAGATGGGTTTGTATGTTGGGGATCAGGCTTAGCTGGCCGATGGTTTTCACGCTCAGCTGACTTTCGGTGTCGAAGGTGCGTATACTTTCCACCTCATCGCCGAACAACTCGATACGGTAGGGCAGCTCATTGGCGAAGCTAAATACATCGATAATGCCGCCACGTATGCTGAACTGACCGGGTTCGTACACAAAATCCTCGCGCTCAAAACCGTATTCAATCAACATCTCCGTGATAAAATCAAGGTTGAGGCGCTCCTTCAAGCGGATGTCGATGGTGTTTTTGGTGATGGTGAATTTGTTGACGACCTTCTCGGCTAACGCTTCGGGATAGGTGACGATGAGTTCGCCCTGGCGTTTGTTGTGGTTTACTTGGTTGAGTACCTCGGCGCGTTGCAGCACATGGCTGCTTTGCAAGCCTTCGGGATCAAAATGTTTTTTGTAGCTGGCGGGGAAAAACAAAACTTCCCGCTCGGGCAGCAAACTCGCGAGGTCGTTGTGGAAATAAGCAGCCTCTTCGCGGTCGTTGAGCACCAACAAATAAGTGGCGGGGCGTTGTTGCCAGGTAGCTGCCGCCAAAACCGCGGGCAAGGAACCCGGCGTTCCCTTGAGCACAACACGTGCCTTGGCTGCGTTCAACGCGGCACACAGCAGTTGGTGTTTGGGATGTAAGCCGTACAAAGCCAGCAGCTGACCGAGGGCAGATTTAGTGCTCTCCTCTCGCGGGCGTTCACCGACTACGGCGAGCAGGCTTTCGCTCATTCGGCGAGCAGGCTTTCGATATAATGGGTGAACTCGGCTGCATATTCTTGGTACGGCTCGCCCGTGGCAGGGCCGTTAAAGCCGGTATGTATGCGGCGTACAACACCTTTTTTGTCGATAAAAATGGTGGTGGGGAAGGCTGCGATTTTTGCGAGGTTCGGCAAGGCATTGGCAACGCCAGCAGAATCGGGCGCGCCAGCCAAAACAATTTCGTAATTGGCTTTAAAACGGGTTTTTAACCGCTGTAGATTATTGAAGGCCTTCTCTTTGATGGCGGTGCGCTCAAAACCAAGCCCGATAATTTCGAGACCTTGGCTTTTGTATTTGTCGTAAAAACCTGCCAGAAAAGGGGTTTCATCGAGACAATTCGGACACCAGCTGCCTAAAAGCTGTAATACCACCACCTTGCCTTGGTAAGCCGGGTCGTTGGTGCTAATCATTTTGCCTTCGGTGTTTGGGAAACTAAAGCGGATGCCAACTTTTGGGTTTTTGAGGTAGGTCAACGCATTGGGGTCGGCGAGTACATAATCGGCGTTGCGCTGGGCTTTCCAGCTTCGGATTTTAGCCTGACCAGCATACATATCGCCGCTGAGCGTGGCGGTAATTTTATCGTACTGCCCTTTGAATAAATAGGCACCCGAACCATCAAAACCCGACAAAAACAAGGAATCACCATCTACGATACCACTCAAAAAGCGGTAATCGCCGAAGTTGGTGGCGAAGGAGCCGCTGATGTCACTGCCCATCTGGCTGAATAAACCGATGGCCTCGGTGCTGTCGCCATTGTCTTTGTAGAAGTTCGTCTGCCATTTGCCATCCAACTCGGCCGGCAAACGCCCCGACTGTGCGGCAAACTTATATTTACCACCTGCTACCGCTACAAAAGGCAAGCGGCTTTCCACGTCGTATTTCACCCGTATCAATTCCCCGCGCAAGGTATCGCCCATGGTAGAAATGGCCCCTATCAAAGTGCTCTCAAACACCGGAAAACGCACAATAAATGAATCGCCCACAATGTCGAATTCACTGCTTTCCACCAGCTGGTCGCCGTCGTGCAGCACAAAACTAAAGGTAGAATCGGGCAGTCGGCTCATCTCAAAAATAAACGGCAACTCACCACCATCGGTTTCCAAGGCCCCGCGCCATTGGCCATATTGGAGCCGGTACTGCCCTTCGAGATGAATACCCCAGCGGCAGCCGGTGAATACGAAAAGGCCCAAAAGCAGGCCGAGTGATAGTTTTTTCATGTGGTTTCCTTTTTAGGGGATCGGGGGTAAAGATACGAGGGAACCAGCAAATGATTTAACCTAAATCAAGACGAAACCGATAATCTCCTATCTTATTAAAAGGAAATCAACTCGTTAAAGACCGACTTAAAAAAAACCCTT
>JBDNIH010000103.1:0-8207 GCA_041688385.1 Bacteroidia bacterium | reverse complement strand
GTTTGATGTGACCGGAGGACGTGGATATATCTTAGAATATTATGGGCCAGGGCTGAAATGTTTGAGTGCCTGGGATCGGCATGTTATCGCCAATATGGGAACAGAGACAGGCGCTACAACTTCGGTATTTCCCTCCGATGAGATCACCCGTGAATTTCTACGACAAGAAGGAAGGGAAGACCAGTGGATACAATTGGAAGCTGATGAAGGTGCAACATACGATTACAATATCGAAATCAATTTATCTGAGTTAGAACCTTTAATTGCACTTCCCGGCAGTCCGGGCCATGTTGTTCCGGTAAGAGAAGTTAGTGGGTTAAAAATACAACAAGTTGTTATTGGCTCTTCTGCAAATCCAGGACTACGTGATTTTTGGATCGCATCCTCTATTGTAAAAGGGAAAACTGTTTCTCCCGATGTTTCTTTCGATGTCAATCCCTCTTCCCGCCAAGTGTTAGAAAATTTGACAGAAATGGGCGCGCTTGGATCTTTGATAGCCGCCGGTGCACGCCTTCATCAATCCGGTTGTATGGGGTGCATCGGTATGGGACAAGCTCCTGCTACCAATACGATCAGTCTCCGGACGATGCCTCGTAATTTTCCGGGACGCTCAGGGACACTCGATGACCAGGTATACCTATGTAGCCCGGAAACTGCCATGGCGGCCGCACTTACAGGGAAAATTACTGACCCAAGAGAACTTGAATCTTTAATGCATATTGCTTATCCAAAATGGACAGAGCCAGTCCAAATAAAAATCAACAAACAGATGCTGATTGCTCCCAATGGAGCATCTGCTGAATTGATTAAGGGACCGAACATTAAAACACTTCCCGATTTTGAAGAACTTCCTAATGAACTGGAAATTCCCATCCTATTGAAAATGGGAGACGACATTTCCACCGATGGAATACTGAAAGCGGGCGCCGATGTACTGCCTTTACGTTCGAATATTCCGGAGATAAGTAAATATGCTTATTATGCCGTCGACCAAAGTTTCTATGATCGAGCAATTCAAAACTACAGGGGCTTTTGTGTTATAGCAGGCGGAAATTACGCCCAAGGTTCAAGCAGAGAACACGCTGCGTTGGCGCCCCGTTATCTTGGACAAAGGTTTGTTATTGCCAAATCTTATGCCCGTATCGGCTGGCAGAACCTAATCAATTTTGGTATAATTCCTTTCGAATTCGTAAACCCAGCTGACTGGCACAAACTAGAGCAAGGCGATATTTTACGGATAGAAGGCTTAAGAACAGCCATCAAAAACAGCGCTTTAGTAACAGCTACTGTAGTTGGAAAAGAAATTGAAATTCCACTTACCTACAATATCAGTGAGCGGCAAGTTGAAATTATTTTAAAAGGTGGAGTTATTAATTTTGTAAAGCAAAAGTAATTTTTCGGCACGGTGTTATTAAAGACAAATAGCACGATAAAATAAAATGGAGACAATAAAAGAAAGCCTGCCCATGACAGGCGTTTGGCAAAAAGCGGGTTCAGTGCTTGGTAATCACTGTTGTGTGCAGTGCTTGACTAGCCTACTAAAAAGTAGTCCCTGTTAGCGTTCAATTTCACCTGTCCAGCCAAGGATGCCGCCAGTGAGATTGGTTAGTTTGCCGCTGATACCTGAGCTTGCCATGATCATACAAGCCTGGCTGCTGCGACCTCCCGAACGGCAGTACACATAGTAGTTTTTAGCTGGATCGAGGTCCATCACATGGAGCGAGAAGTCGGGCTGCAAGATGTCTATGTTGGTTGCATTGGGAAGATGGCCTTCTGCATATTCTGCTTCAGTACGCACATCAAGTAGAACGCCGTTGGTGTCGGCGGCAAGCGCTTCCGCAAAAGGCTCGCCTGTAAGATTGTCAAACATGGTGGTAGGTGGGTTTAAACGGGGGTGGTAATGGGGAAACCGGATACATCTTTCATAGCGCCCCAGCCTCCATATATATTGATAAGTTGGTTAAATCCGGCTTTTTTGAGCATACTCACGGCTATTACCGACCGGTAACCGCCAGCACAATGTACCAGATAGGGCTGCTCTTTGTTCAATTGGCCCTTTTGTTCGTTTAAAGTCGACAAACAAAGGTGCGTTGCGCCTTCAATGTGGCCGCTGGCATATTCACCGGGCTTACGTACGTCGAGTATAGCAACACCTTCAAGCTGCATGTCAGCGGCTTGTTGCGCTGTCACAGAGACGAGGGTTTCTATCTCCAGCCCGGCTTTTTTAAAGGCTGCTTCCGAATAAACCACATAACCATCTACCCGCTCATAACCTACGCGTGCAAGCCGAATAATGGCCTCCTCGGCTTTTGCTGCATCATCTACCACCACCACGAGGGGCTGGCGAATATCGAGTAAAGTGGCTGCCCAAATAGCAAACTGGCCATCGAGACCGATACTTAGGCTTCCGGCGATAAAACCTTTTTCGAAATCGAGTACCGGCCGGGTATCGAGGGGTAAACTACCCGATTCGAGCAAGGATTTTACGGCTGTTGTAGTCAATGCTTTGATATTACGTGCCTTTACAACATCTAAGGAGTCGTAACCATTTTTATTGATCAGGGCATCCTGGAAAAAATAGGCAGGGGGTGCGCTCAGACCTTCGGTTACCGCAAGCACAAAATCAGCTTTCGACATGGACTGCAGGGCATAATTGGTCGCTTTCTGCTCTCCTATGGTCGAAAATGTTTCTTTGCCGATGTTTTTGCCGCAACTCGAGCCAGCGCCATGGGCCGGATAAACGGTAACCGCATCGGGCAAAGTCATAATTTTGGTACGCAACGAATCGTAAAGCATGCCCGCAAGATCGTTGATGGTCAAGTCGCTTTTAATCGCCAAATCAGGCCGGCCTACGTCGCCTACAAAAAGGGTGTCGCCGGTAAAAACAGCTACAGGATTTTCGTTTTCGTCGCGGAGCAAATAACAACTCGATTCCGGCGTATGCCCAGGGGTATGCAATACTTCTATGCTCAATTTGCCAAGCTGAAAACGTTCACCGTCCTTAGCAGTATAGGTGTCATACGCCGTTTGGGCACCCGGACCGTAAACAATGCTAGCGCCGGTTTTTTTGGCGAGGTCGAGGTGACCGCTTACAAAATCGGCATGAAAGTGGGTCTCGAAGATGTACCTGATCCGACTGCCTCTTTTTGCGGCTAAATTGAGATAGGGTGTGGTTTCACGTATAGGATCTATGACAATTGCTTCGCCTTCAGATTCAATATAATAGGCCGCTTCGGCCAAACAAGTAGTGTAAAGTTGTTCGATATACATACGGTGGACTTAAATAATTAAAGCAAAACAGAGTCGAACTAAGTTCAAAAATACGGGAAAACGAATAGGCCAGTTATTTAAAAGACTGCTATTTCAATTCTAAGTGCCGTTTTCTGAAAAACTTCCTTTGTAAGCATGCCCTGTCAAGAAAATATTTTGAGATTCTATTATGGTTTATATCATAAACTTGTTTATGTTTGTAGCAGTTATAAATCTAAGCGAACAATGGAAAAGCAACTCACGCAAAAAGAAAGTCTGGAAATCATTCACGCCATGGTCCAGCAAAGTCGCCAGCGCGTTGGCGAAAACGGCGTATTTTATCTGCTTTGGGGCTATGCCGCACTAATAGCCGCTTTGGCCCATTACCTCCTACTGCAAGCTGGTATTCAAAATCCGTGGATGAGCTGGGTATTGATGCCAGTGGCAGGCGTCCTCTCCGGCATTATTGGTTACCGAAAAAGTCAGCAAGCAACAGTACTTACCCATGTAGATACCGCCATGGTTTATTTATGGGGGGCATTTTTAATTGTATTGATTACCGTTTTAAGCTTCTCGGGGCAGATTGGTTTTACCGGTTCTTATCCAGTAGTTATCCTACTTTACGGTCTCGGCACCTTCGTTTCTGGGGGTATATTGCGTTTTAAACCCCTCATTTTTGGCGGTATTATCTGTTGGATTTGTGGAATAGCAGCGATGTTTTCGGCTTTTGACGTGCAGTTGCTCCTCATGGCTGGTGCCATATTGTGTGGCTATATTGTGCCGGGCCACCTGCTTTACGCACAACGTAATGACTGATTTTAAAGAACTCGATCCACTATTGCACCAGTCCTTGCGACTCGCTGTGATGTCCTTGCTGGCATCGGTGGTATCGGCAGAATTTGTGTATCTACGCGAAAAAACCGGCTCCACAGCCGGCAACCTCAGCGTACAACTGGACAAACTGCAAACAGCGGGTTACATTACAATAGTCAAAGATTTTAATGGGAAAAAACCGCGTACCAGTTGCGCTATAACGCCCGTCGGCAAAGCCGCATTGGCCACTTATGTAACCGCTTTAAAAACCTACATTCAACTTTAAAAGACATGAAAAATCTCCTTCTTCTCCTTTTTTGTAGCCTGCTGCTGAGTAACAGCACCGAGGCCCAGCAAACCAAACGGTATGGCGGTATCGGCTTCTTTAGCTTTGGTATGGCCGATTTGCAACAACCGGGCTTAAATGCCCAGCTCACTGCCGCAAGCTATACTCCTTTGCAAAGTCGCCAATTGAGCGTAGGTGGCGAAGGTTTTGGCATCATCAATAACTTCCTCCTTGGTGGTCGGGGCGGAAGTATGGGTCGACAGCAGTTCAGTTCGGCGAACAATACCGGCAGTATCCAAAACTCCTACGGCAGTTTTTTGCTCGGTTACACTTTTGCCCTGAGCAAAAAGTTGCTGTTTTATCCTTTGGTCGGCTTTGGCGGCATCGACAGTGAAATCACCATCGAAAACAATACCACGTCGAACAGCATAACGGCGGCCTTTGTCAATCCCAACCAGATAACGGTCATCCGCGCCGAAGTGCCGATACTCGACTTTTCGGTCAATTTTGCCTTACCCATAATTGGCAATGTAAACGGAGGCGGTGGTCCAATCGTTGGCCTTTCGGCCGGTTATTTCTTTTCGCCTGGCGCTGGGCGTTACCGGATGAATGGGCGTGATTTAACCGATATCCCTACGGGCCAAAACAACGGCTTTTACGTCAGGTTGCTTTTTGGTGGTGGTGGTTTTGGCGGCTAAAAATCAACCTTTAGGCGCAAGCCAAATTGTGGCTGAGCGGCAGGGCTAAATCCAGCAAACACATCAACACCCAATAAGCGGGCTATTCCATCAAGGCGGTAGCCCGTTTCTATGTACTGAAAAGTAGCTGTGGTCATGGCATTACAAAAAAGCAATTCGTCGAGCCCAAGCTGCCGCATCACTTCGAACTGAGTAAACAACAAACGCCGGGTATTGTAGCTGCTAAAAAACTGGGTATAGGTGCCGGTTGTGCTATGCTGATAATAGTCGAGTGACCGAAACCGGAAAGGCAACCGCCCCATAAAAATGGTCTGGTTGCCATCAAAATGGTGGAAATCGGGGAAATAAACCGGTTTACGCAAAAAAGTACCTACGCTCAGCTGGTAACTTAATGCCCTGCCCTGCCCCAATCCTTTGCGTTGTTCGACACCAAGGCTTGATTTGAGAAAGGGCGTAGTAGGCGAACCTGTTAATCCGCCTATAGCTTCTAAACGGAAGGTAGGAATATTTCTTTTGCGCACATATTCTCGGCCATTGTAACGCGCCAACCGGGCGCCGGGGCGCCAAAGTAAGGCGTATTGTAAGCGAACTAGATTGTGTCGGAAGAAAGCCGTATTAAATGATCCGGAATTGGCCGGAGCATTGCTGCCAAAACGCAAGTTATCCGGATACACCCATAAACGGTCGCTGAGCGGTAAAGCGGTACGTTGAGCAAACTCCAAGCTACTTTCGAACGACCAAGTCGGGGCGAAACGATGTTGCCATTCCAGCTGCAAATAGGCCTTTTGATACAGCGGCATGAGGTGTTGGTTGCCCACGAAGGTGTACAACATATTCATGCCCGGATGAATGGGCTCAGCGGCATTAAACTGGGTATGTACAAGTCCAGCGCCAATGCGCAATTTCCCGCCTTCGTATACCCTTTCGTGGGTAATGCGCGGCAGGATTTTTTGGCGGCCAAAGGAATACCGCAGTAGGAGCTCGGTGGATTCGCGTTTATCTACACCCGTGGCATTGGTCACTATAATTCCCGTATTAAACGCAAAACCCTCGACAGCATTGAAAAAATCGAGATTCGGCGCAAAACTGCTCAGGAGGCCGTAATACTGGAAGGAATACGGGTAGATACGGTCTTCTATTTTCCGTCCTTTGTGGTAACGGTAACCCATCACCACATCTTTTACTTTAAAACGGGCGGGTCCCTGCGCTTCGCGCTTCATTTTTTCGTACTCCGCAACGTACATGGAATCGGACTGCCGGTAGCCCAATATTTCCATTTCTTCGAGGGGCACTTGGCGTAATTCATCCCACACCGAATCGGGTTGCAGCCGCGCCAACGTATCAATATCGAAACGGTAGTCAATCAATGCTTCATTGATTGAAAGGGTATCGTCACGTTGTTTTTCGATTTCGCGGTTATTGCGTTTGGCTGTTTTACGCGCCGTTTTATCCACTTCAATTTCCGGGGCCGCCGTTTGTTTGCTGAGTCGTGCCAGCATCGCTGTATTGGGTGTCACCTTGTAATCTCTTACCGAAGTGAGATAACGTATATCAGCCACAGCACCCAAATAGGTGATTTGAACGGTAATATCCAGCTTGGTCGGCATCCAGAGTTCATCAATCTGTTGATACTGCTGAATAAATTTATACGGATAACCTTCGCTATCGATGTAGTTTAATTCCAAGCTGTGAATGTTCCAGTCGCCATACACCAAATACAATACCCCATCCACCACACCTGGTCCGGGCACACGGGGCTTTACTTCAATTTTCACGATACGTTTGTCGCCCTCTTGCTTGCTGCCCTGGAATTTAAAGCGGTAGATGCGCAAGGCGTTCGGCGCCAAGGGTGAAGTCATACCCGCTACTTGTACATTGTAAAAGCTATAAGACGCAAAACTAATCTGGGAATTGACGGCGGGGGGCAGATTGGACCGCAACGATATCACCTTCTCCGAAAAAGTGGCAGGCTGTACATAATTCAACGTACTCACCGATTCCATGACATAGGTAGTGCCGACTTTGAATTTTTCGCTTTCCATGAGCTTGCGAACCGCCCAGGGCGCTTTTTTGACGAGCATGGTGCCCTTTACGTAAGAACGTGCTGCATAGGACTGAACCACAGCCCGGTGAAGGGGAGCTTTGGCAATAGCTTGCCGCATCATGTCATAGGCAGGGTCTTCATTGCTGGCTTTTACTTTTACTTCGGCCAACTCAAAAACCTGACGATCGAGTTGTATGTCGAGGCGGGTAAAAGCAGCAGCGACCGAAAACTCTTTTTTCACGCCTTGGTAACCCATAAAATGCACCTGAATGGTGTAGTTTCCGGGTGGAAGTTTCATTTCAAATCGCCCTTGCTCGTTGGTGATACCCGAATGGTTGCCGGGCGTAATCAAAAACGCAGCATAAGGAAGTACTTCGCTATGGGTTGATTTAACGCTCCCACTTACCCCCTGAGCAGAAAGCCGAGTGAAATAAGCCGTAGAAAGCATCAAAACCAGAAAAAAACACCAACGCATAGGCCGCTAATTTCGGGCAAAACTATTCATTCTACAAGCAACTAACTTTGACACCAACGGTTTCAAACCAAGCCGCGGTTATATTGTTATCTAACTAAAAAAAAATGGCTGTAGCTTCTATTGAACTGATTGCTGTACTTCGGTCGACTGCTCAACGTATTCAAAATAGCCCTAACTACCAGTGGGGCCATATGGGTGCCTGCAATTGTGGTCACCTGGCTCAGGAAATCACCCACTTATCAAAGGCCGAAATTCACCAGATAGCACTCGGAGGACATGGAGACTGGAGCACCCAAATCCGAGAATATTGCGTTGGCAGCGGTTTACCCATGCATTGGATCATCGGGGAATTGTTGGCTTTAGGACTGAACAACCGCGATATCGAAAACCTCGAAAATCTGGCCGACGATAAAGTTTTAAAAGCCATGCCAAACAATCAGCGACACCCACAGCGCAACAAAAAGTTAGATGTGGTTACTTACATTCAATGTTGGGCAGATTTACTTTCAGCTGAACTGGCTGTTGCTGAATTGCTAAGCCATCCGAAAGCTGTGGAAAGCATAATTTTATAATCTCAATACTAAAGCTGAAATTCGAACCCAATTTGAGTTCAATATGCAGCAGCTGTTCAGGTCGTTTTTT
>JBDNIH010000102.1:0-4453 GCA_041688385.1 Bacteroidia bacterium | reverse complement strand
TAAACCCGCACCGGCCAGGTGTATTACCTCTTTCCTTAGGGTATCCAATGCAGGGTCTGGATCACCGAATAAATCGGTATATGCCGTAATTATATTGACAGAATTTGTTGGCAGCCAATTCAAACTAGTCGAAAAGGTTACTGTATCAACTGCGCCAGTACTAAACGTTTGGAGTGATTGATGGCTGTAGGTGAAAATTGACCCTTGATTGACTCGGATAGCCACAGGAACCCCAGCAAGTGTATTTAACCCATCATTTCGTATGACCAATTTCACCTGGCCAAAGGACGGAAGGGCGCAGGACTGCACTGGTTCAAGAATCGACACCAAAGAGACATCAAAATCAGGGTAACTTGCGAAACGTATGTCGTCGATAGCAAAATCACCTTCGAAACTATTGCCTCTTATCACCACAAACTTAACCCGAATGGCGGTGGTAGGTAACGGCTTGCGGTAGCGCTTCCATGCATCATTGCTGTAGCTCTGCCGCTGACCACGCAGGGTATCTAATGGCAACCAGCTTAGATTTGTAGTCTGGTAAAACAACTGAAGCTCGTTGATATCCACGCCATAAGCATGGTACCAGAACTCGAGCATGGGCTGAGTTAAACTGGTAAGGTCAAGACAAGGAGAGGTAAGTTCGGCGTTCGCACCCAATCCTCCACTTGACGACTCGGTATAGAGATACCGGCCGCTGTTTGTAGCTGTGGTACGGTCTACATTTGGCCCCGTACTTCCTGTAGCTGTTGGTCCAGCTTGGCTAAACCAGCGGAAGGTACCTGCATTGGTGGTCCACCCATTTTCGAAAGTGGGAATACCCAAGTTAACGGCTTCAAAATCTTCAACCGTAGGGAATATGTTAATTCGTACGTTGGCTACAGTTGCCGATAGGGTATCGTTACCCGCATTAAAATCCTGTTGCGTGGCATAAAAACGAAAGCGGTAAATACCGCCAAAAAACATGTTCACCCGGGTTTGCAGTTGAACTAGCTTGGCACTATTCGGCGCTAGGGTATCCGACAAGGTTTCAGTAGCCAACAGTTGTCCATTCAATACAATATGGAGCGTGGCGCCAAAGATGGAGTCGGAGCCAAAATTCCGCAAACGCAATGTCAACGCCTGGTTGCTGTCGAGGCCACAGGAGGTTGTAGGTGAAGTAAGGGCCTCTACCGCCAAATCGACAAGGGGTACTGTAAACTCATAAGCACCGATATCAGGTGTATTAAAGTCACGTGGATTCCCATTGATATCGGTGGTTAGCCACGGGAGATGTACGCCCTTGTCATCTACCAAAGGCGAGGTTGGCAGCGGATCAGCTAAATTGGCGAAAACCGGATTAACAGCCAGGCCTACGGTATCAAAACCGAAGGCTGCTCGCCACATCGGCAAAGAGTCATAATTGGCGGCAGGTGAATTCACACGCAATAAAGGTTGGGTAGTACCCATGAGGTGGTAGAGGTTGTTTTGAATAGTAGCAGAAGTTAAAGCTTCAGGCACATTGGCCACAAATGCCCGAAAATTGGATGGCATTCCATTTATACCAGTGGGATAAGCGACTACCATATTGTTAAGCATGACCAAACTGTCGATAGATGGAGCAGTAGAAGAGCCACCCGATATAAAAAATGCTGCTGTAAGCGCATTGGTCGTTAAGGTATTCACCCCGATCAGAACGGTGTTGTTCACCAATTCAAGGTAATCGCGCGGGTTAGGCGGAGTAACGGTGGTACTTTGAACGGCTGTGAACGTCAAACCGGATAAAATAGCCGTTGAGCTATTCATGCTTGGCGATTGAAAGGCTGCGATGATGTTATTGTACACCCGGTTGGGTTGTTGCGGACTGCCATTGGTATCCCAGATATAAATCGGATAACGAGAAATGGCTCCATTTACGCGATTGTTATACACTTGCAATCGTGTTTGTGCACGCACTTGTATGCCTGAACCCGAAGCGGTTGTGCCGGAAAAGTCACGGACAATATTGTTCCGGATGACCAAAAAATCCTGATTCGTCAGGTAGATGCCATCAATTTTATACTTACTGATATTGTTGTTTTGGATGAGGTTATTGAAGGAAAAGGGTGCTCCACCATCGCCATAGATTGGATGGGCAAATCCTTCAAAAGTATTCCCGCTGATGAAGTTATTGGCGGAGGCGTTGATACCCAATCCCCGATTGTAAGCTTCAACCACCCCAAAGGAATCAATAAACGCACAGTTGACGATTTCGTTAAAAGCTGCGCCCCCGCTCATGTTAATTACATAGGCCGTATTCGTATTTGGCAAGCTTGTCCGCACTAAAGTGATGTTTTCTAGGCGTAAAAACTGGGTACCCGTAAGTAGCAGGTTTTCGGCATTGGCCTGGGAAGGATTATTGTAAATCCGTACACTTCCTGCTGGTTGAGACGCACCGCTGATGGTTAATTTGGCGGCTGTTCCTGCACCAATAATTTCACCGAGTTGAAATACACCGGTATAATTGCCGGCTGCCAACTGCAAGGTTACATTTCCCAATATACCCGAGCAGGTCACGGCATCGATAGCTTGTTGCAGACTGGTAAAATCAGCAGTTGGCGTGCCAACAGTGTAAGTGCTAGCGGGTAGTCCCACGCAGTAGTTTAAGCGTAGACTGTCGTTGCTGGCCGCTAAATCTGGTCCCTGGTTATTTACATTACTAATCCAGCTCAGTAGCTCAATAGCTCCGTTTAAAGGCATTGTGATGGGCGAAGGAAAACTAATTTGTGTGCCAGACGTAGGAGCCAGATTGCCTGTCCAATTAAAACTTTGTACTGGGCCGTTATTGACGCGAATATTTACTGTAGCGGCTGTAATAGCATTGGTTCCAGCATTAAATACGTCGATAATGGGTAATTGACTGCTCCCAGCAACTACAGGCGCCACTGGCGACAATATGGCATCAATACGCAAATCGCGGGCAAGGGGTACGGTATAAAAGATCCGCACATTGGCCCGGCGTTTCCCAGCGTTGGTGGTATTGTTGAGCACATTTCCAAAAGCAGAGGAACCCGTTACACCAACCACAAAGCCGGCAGTGGCATTATCCACAAACCAGCTGATTTTATCGGAAGCATATGGAGATGAGCCACCAATTTGATTTTCGGAAGCGATTTCTAGGCCAGCCCCTGTGTAGGTAAAAGTTTGTGTGAGAGAGAAATTAACCCAACCAGGCACGCCGGGTATGGTAGCGTTGCTATTTTGATATACTAGGGTATGGGTAGCCAAAATGTCTGTCCATAATGTGGTTGTTGCAAGGGGTGGCTGGCTGTTTGAGTTTGCCATAAGGAAAGTCAAACTCAAAGGTGATCCCGGCACTGTTGCACCGCTGTTTTCCTTCTCAAAAGCAATGGCGGTTATCGTCGCCCCCGTGGGTATACCAGCCGTATTTAGTTCAGTTGCGGTAATGAGCATATTGCCGCGATTCAAACGGGTACCAGAATTTGAACTGGCACGATATAATGGGACAAAAGCACCCGCTGCGCCAGGAACTATATCCGTTCCATTACCGATTTGCACGAAAGTCTGTGCTTTAGCAGAACTAAACATCACCGTCAAAAGCAGGAAAAGCAGTACTAACTTTTTCATATAGTATTGAAAATAACTTACAATTTAAGCGTGAAAACTTGTGTTTTTATTAAAATCTGCTCAAAAAAAGTCGAATGCCACTAAACGATGACGAAAAAGCCCTACAAATAAATAGAGGCCCCGAAGGGCCTCTATTGCAATTATTTGAAACTAAAAATTAGTGATTGACAATCAAATTACCGTGCTGTACTTGGTCGCTGGCAATAAAGCGGTAGCTGTACATGCCCGCCGACCAGCTGTCGGTACGAACGGTGTGTAATTTGCCATTTTCGCGATCAACTGCGATAGTTGCTACTACTCGACCTAAATTATCATGGATTTCGAGTATACCTCTACCGTTGAATTCGTTGAACGCAAAGTTCACGAAAGATTCTGCTGGGTTTGGATAAACCTTGCCAATCAAACGGCTGGAGTTTTGCAATTCAGCAATACTTACCGTTGGCTGTGCCGTTACGCAAGCGGTATCGTTTGCGCGATTTACTTCATTAGGCAAACCAGTTGTGTTGGCACAAAGTATTGCCGCACCGCCCGCAGTAGGTGTCCAAGCAACCGTGAAGCTGTGTTGGATTGAATCGCCAGGCGCTAAAGGGCTTGTAATCGAGTTGGTCACCAAAGAAGCGCCTCCATCCACACGATATTCTACATCAAAACCAGTTGCCGGTGTTGGACCATAGTTTTGAATCACCACCGTTACAGTAACAGGCTGGCTGCCGTCGAGTATAGTGCTAGCATTTGGCGAGATGAATGACGACACACCGATATCTGGGATAAGCTGACCAACATTAACAACTACTGTATCCGTTTTTGAGCAAAATCCATCCGATAACGTGACGACATAGGTGGTGGTCGT
>JBDNIH010000351.1:0-1608 GCA_041688385.1 Bacteroidia bacterium | reverse complement strand
TCCATATCTAATCCTGCAACAATCACCCGACTTCCGCGTAAAGCGAGCTGCTGGCAAACGTCTACCAGGCTGTCGTCAAAAAACTGAGCCTCATCTATGCCGACTACCTCAACAAGATTGGCGAGTAAAAGTATGTTTTGGGCATGCTCAACAGGAGTGGAAGGAATGCTATTGGCATCATGGCTAACAATCTCAATGCTATGATAGCGTGTATCCAACGTTGGCTTAAAGATTTCTACCTCTTGGTGTGCAAATTGCGCACGCCTCAATCTGCGGATGAGTTCTTCGGTTTTGCCCGAAAACATCGATCCACATATTACCTCAATCCATCCTTTCGACCTGCCGCGCAGTCCCGGTTCTATGAACATATTCTACTTTTCGTAGCCAACCGCGTAACTTAGCGGCGACACTGCGAAAGTAAGGATTCCATGCACCACACCCAAGCCCTGAAAACCCTCCTGCAATGTTTGGAGGAGCTCACCGGAACTGTTGAAATATTCGGCCAAGAACAAAAACTACATGAGGTGGAAAAAGACCTCGTTTTATACCGCGGTCGACTGCTTTATGAGGCCATTTTAAAATTACCCACAGAAGCGGCCGTTGCACCTAAAATTGATTTGACGGAAGCAAGTGTTGTGGTCGAAGCAAGTGTTGTGGTCGAAAATCAGTCGGTAGAAGAGGTTTTGGAAGCCGTGCCATTTGCTTTAGCTGACGAAATTGATGTTCAAATAGCCGAAACAGCCGAGGAGGTTCAGCGGGAACAAACACCCGAAGACGAAGCTGCACTAATTGTAGCAATTGGTGAGTTAACTGTCACAACAGAGGTGGCAGATGAAATGCATACAGAAGAAGCTAGTTCAGAGGATATACCAACAATACCAAGGGCTAAATCTATTCGGCCAGAGAAATTTTCGATTGCAGAGGTACTTCGGCTGTCCGGCGACAAAGACCTTATTCTCACCCATCTGAAATTAAAACCAATACAGGACCTCAAATCAGGCATTGGGTTGAATGAAAAATTTCTTTTCATCCGTGAGCTCTTCGAAAACGACCACCATGCGTATGCACAGGCAGTTGAAGCCTTGAATAATAGCGAAAACCTAGGTCAGGCGGAGGCCTATATCGCCGATGAACTGTTGCCCCTTTATGGTTGGGAGTTGGAGAGAGAGGCGTTATTGAATTTCCTTCATCTAATCCTTCGTCGCTTTTCAGATCAGTAGGCTTTTGGTTGTTTTAGGCGGCATGGCGTAAAACTGAGATGCGTATATGTCGGCTTCGCCTCCTGTTTACGGGCATTTCAGGCCCTGTGTATGGGCGCAGAGCTTACTGTTTACGCCTCGCTGGCTTGCTTAGTGAAATTGCTACTTAACGATCCTCATGTCAAGGTAATAGCACTGAGCGTAACTCGGCCATTATACGTTCCGTAGCGCCACGTTTTTGGCTAAAATA
This sequence comes from Bacteroidia bacterium, assembly GCA_041688385.1. Classification (GTDB taxonomy): domain Bacteria; phylum Bacteroidota; class Bacteroidia; order UBA7662; family UBA7662; genus UBA7662. The sequence continues at coordinate 159 of JBDNIH010000351.1, read as the reverse complement.
ATGGCTGAGTAGCGCCGCAATATGTGATCTCAATATGCGGTCTTCGGCAAGAAGCTGCAAGGTCTTTTCGAGCGATTGTGCATCATGAATAGAAAATCCAGCCTTTAGCTCAATCAATTCAGCGGCTTCGAGGAATTTATGGTGTTTTGGGCCAAAAAT
>JBDNIH010000101.1:0-2368 GCA_041688385.1 Bacteroidia bacterium | reverse complement strand
CTAATTGTTCGCTTTTAATCCCTTGAGGTATACAAATACATGCCTTAAACCGTGGTTCAACCTCAGCGACATGCTCAATCAAATTAGGCATAGTGCCAACAATTACATCGGCCTTTCTGTACCCAAACCGTTCCAGTTTACTCAGTAACCACATAAAAGGATGGCGAGCACTGTATCCACCCAATTGCATGGCCGATAAAGGCCATATATCTCGAATTTCAAGTATAAAGCGAGCTTTATAACGGCGAGATAATAGATAGCCGGAAATAATGCTCATGATTGATAGCGAAGACGCGATAATTACATCCGGCTTTTGAAAATCACTTTTGGAGGTGAGCAGCACTTTCCATTCAAACTGCAACCAAGACAAAACCCGTGCGGCGGATGAAGACTTATTCGTCTTTAGTACATTCAGCCAAACGGTTCTTACCCCTTGAATGTCCTCAATCATTTTTCCGCCTTCAAATTGGGGTAATTTATCTGTCAAATGAGACGCGTTAGAAGTAAAAATGGTCACATCGTGGCCATTTTTAACCCATTCCTCAGCAAAAGAAAAATGTCTCGTCCCGAAATAATATTTGTCAGGAGAGGCATATTTACAAATGAGCCAAACTGTTTTGGGAAGCATCATGAATAAAAGGATTTTATACTTTCAGCCACATAATTCATCTGCTCAATACTGAGTTCTGGATAAATGGGGAGGGATAAAATTTGGCTTTGATAGGCCGTTGCCACAGGGAAATCCGCCAGCTTATGACCAAGGTAAGTGTACGCCTTGAGATTAGGTAAGGCCGTTGGATAGTGAACAGCTGTTTCTATATTCCGTTCTTTCGAGAAATTCGCCAGCCCATTGCGGTTTTTGGCCCGAATTACATAAAGGTGGTACCTGTGTCGGGTTTGCGCTCTTCGTTTAGGTATCACAATTTCGGGAATAACTGAAAGTAAGCTATTGTAAGTGTCTGCACAATGGATTCTAGCCGCGGTCCAATTTAGGATATGTGGCGGTTTTGCTGAAAGTATGGCAGCTTGCAAGCAGTCCAGCCTACTATTTACGCCTTCAATCTGGTGTTCGTGTTTTTTAAGTGCCCCGTGCCGGGCATACATTTTACACTTTTCTGCCAACTTCGCATCGTTCGTAATGATTGCTCCCGCATCGCCATATGCTCCCGAGTTTTTGCCTAGATAAAAACTAAAGGAAGCTGCGACGCCAAAAGTACCTGCCCTTTTACCTTTATATTCCGAAAAGTGGGATTGCGCACAATCTTCAATAACAGTCAATTTATATTTGTCGGCTATACGCATTACTTCATCCATGTTCACCGCTTGTCCATGCAAATGAACTGGCATAATGGCTTTGGTTTTTGAAGTAATGGCCGCCTCCAACAGTTGCTCATTCAAACTGTAACAATCCGGGTCGATATCTACAAAAACTGGTTTTGCGCCGGTTTGGGTGATGGTTTCAGAAGAAGAAATCCAGCTGTTGGCAACAGTAATTACCTCGTCTCCAGCACCTATGCCCAATATTTTCGTGATGATGTACAAAGAATCGGTGACATTCGCTACAGAAATACAGTGCTTGATGCCATACAATTCAGCAAAGGCAGCTTCAAAATCATTCACCGGCTTTCCACCAATAAAAGCGGTATTAGTAATAATCTCCTGAATGGCAGCGTCAATTTCTCCTTGAATTGATACATACTGCGCCTTCAAATCAACAAATGGTACTTTCATAGTATTAGAGCACTTTAATCAACTTCGCAGGATTACCTGCATATACACCGGCTTGGGTAATATTTTTAGTTGCACCAGCACCAATGACAACCTGATCGCAAATATCAACAGGAAGTATGGTTGCATTGCTACCTACACTCACCTGATTTCCAATTTTTGTCGACATCCACAAACTTCTATCCCCTTGTGCGGGTCTACCTTTTTGGAAAAGATCATTGATAAACATAATCCTATGACCGATAAAACAGTCGTCGACAATGCTAACCAGCTCACAGACAAAAGTTTGAGACTGGACTTTAGTGCGCTTACCAATTTTGACGTCTTTCTGAATTTCAACAAAAGGACCGATAAAACATTGGTCACCAATAGAGCAACCGTAAATGTTCACCGGCTCAACTACTTTAACATCTATGCCGAAATCAACATTTTTAATAGCTGATTGATAAAATGTTGGGCTCATAGTTGATTCTGTTTAGCCGATTGATAAATCTTATCGATGATTTCAACCGTTTTTAACCCTTCAAATGAATTGGTTGAAATCGCACTGCCGTTCTTAAGCACGTCTATTACATTTTCATATACCTTATCGTGATTCGACATCGAGCCCTGGTACTGACCGTAGTTATTAGCCGTGTTT
>JBDNIH010000350.1:0-18783 GCA_041688385.1 Bacteroidia bacterium | reverse complement strand
TAGCAGCATTCAAATCATCTTCCGCGAGCCTTTGTTGCTGATTGGTTATGTGGTTCTACTATTTATGATTTCGGTAAAGCTGACACTTTTCAGTTTTATGGTTTTACCGGTTTCCGCGCTTATCATCAGCGCCATTTCGCGCAAACTCAAACGAGATTCAAAAAAAGGCCAAAGTCTGCTTGGCAACATCCTCAGTGTTATCGAAGAGTCGATATCTGGCATTCGCATCATCAAAGCCTTTAACGCTCAGGCCTACACCCGTCAAAAGTTTGATACCCAGAACCACGCCTATCGTCAGATTCTAAAAAAAATCTGGAACCGCAAGGAACTGGCCTCGCCGCTATCCGAATTCTTAGGCGTAAGTATGATTGTGGGAATCATTCTTTATGGCGGCATGATGGTTTTAAATGGCCAAAGCGACCTGAGCGGCAGCGCCTTTATCACGTATATCATCCTCTATTCTCAGTTGCTGGTCCCTGCCAAAAATATTACTGGTGCCGTGACCAATATTCAGCGGGGCTTGGCCGCTGCCGAGCGTGTTTTCGAGATACTCGAAGCCAAAAATACGATTCAGCAAGCACCCGATCCGGTGCGCCTGCCAGCATTCAACCAGCATATTGAGTTCCGCAATGTGAGCTTCAGTTATGGTCGGGAAGTAGTACTAAAAAATATCAATCTTACAATCAAAAAAGGACAGATGGTCGCCTTGGTAGGCCCGAGTGGCAGCGGCAAAAGCACCCTCGCCGACCTACTCCCTCGTTTTTTAGACCCAACCGAAGGAGAAGTGCTTTTAGACGGCGTGCCCTTGCGTAGTGCTCATTTACACGACCTGCGTCAGCTCATGGGCATTGTAACCCAAGAAAGCATTCTATTTAACGACACCATCGCCGCCAATATCGCTTTTGGCATAAATAATCCTGGCGCAACCGCTGTACAGAACGCAGCTAAAGTTGCCAATGCCGACGGTTTTATTGCACAAACCGAAGCTGCTTACGAGACCAGCATAGGGGATAGAGGTGGCCGACTCAGCGGCGGACAGCGGCAGCGGATCAGCATTGCCCGTGCCGTTTACAAAAACCCACCCATCCTTATCCTAGATGAGGCCACTTCGGCTCTCGACTCTGAATCGGAAAAATCGGTTCAGGATGCCCTCACCCACTTGATGGAACACCGCACCAGCCTAGTAATTGCACACCGGCTCAGCACCATTCAGCATGCCGACCACATCGTAATGTTGCAGGCTGGCGAAATCATAGAGCAAGGAAAACATGAGGAGCTCATGGCATTGGGTGGTGCTTATCACAGGCTCATTAGTCTCCAACAGTTGTAAGGGAATTCTCTTGCCTTCTGCGTGCATTTTTTATCTTTAGCTGATAAAGCTACTTCTATGCAGGTATCCCACATGGCCGAAACCCTCATCGGCTCCGAAATCATTAAACTCGCAGGTGAAATCAACCAGAAAATAAAAGCTGGGCAGTCAATCTATAATTTTACCATAGGTGATTTTGACCCTGCTGTTTTTCCTATACCCGACGAGCTAAATCAAGAAATCAGAAATGCCTATCGGGAAGGGCATACCAATTACCCTGCTGCAAACGGGCTGTTAGAAACCCGGCAAGCGGTTGCTTATTTTTTAGAAAAACGACAGCACCTGAGTTATACCGCTGATGAAATCCTCATCTCTGGTGGAGCAAGGCCATTAATATACGCCATCTATCAAACCTTGCTTGACCCGGGCGACAGCGTCATTTTCCCTGTGCCCTCTTGGAACAACAATCATTATTGTCATCTCTCCCAGGCTAAGCCGATAGCTTTGGAGGTGACAGCAGCGGATAACTTTATGCCCACAGCTGCGCTTATTGCCCCTCATATTCAGGAAGCAACCTTAATAGCGCTGTGTTCGCCACTTAATCCTACAGGTACACTTTTTAGTGAATCCGCACTTCGAGAAATCTGCGAACTTATTCTTAAAGAAAATAAAAGAAGAGCGCCAAACCAAAAGCCAGTTTATCTGATGTATGATCAGATATATTGGTCCCTGACTTACGCAGGTGCCGTACATGTTGACCCTGTTAGCCTTTTCCCTGAAATGCGCGAGTACACCATTTATGTTGATGGTCTGTCGAAGGCATTTGCCGCAACTGGCGTAAGGGTTGGTTGGAGTTTTGGGCCAGCAGCGATCATCGACAAGATGAAGTCGATTTTAAGTCATATCGGTGCCTGGGCACCAAAAGCAGAGCAAATCGCTGTTGCCCGGTACTTAATTCAAGATGAGGCTGTTGATCGATACTTTAAAAAATTTCGCCACGAATTGTACTTCAGGTTACATGGATTTTACGAAGGTTTTCAAGCATTGGCAGCCGCAGGGCATCCAGTACAGTGTATTGTGCCTCAATCGGCCATCTACCTTACCTTACAATTTAAACTCATTGGCAAACGCACACCCGACGGAAAAATTCTGCAGAATATGCGCGAAGTAACCGCCTACATTTTAGATGCGGCCTCCATGGCCATCGTACCTTTTTATGCTTTTGGCGCTCCTGAATCAAGCCATTGGTTCCGTTTAAGTGTCGGAACTTGCAAAAGAGAAGAGGTCAAGTTGGCGCTGGATAAGCTTAAAAAAGCACTTGAAGGCCTAAGTTGACTATTTATTTGAAGCACAGTTGTCTCAAATAATATTGCTTTAAAAGCTGGTTTGCAAGACGGCAAAAATACTAATCGCAGCCTTGGTAGCTCACCTCTTCCAAACCATTACCCTGTTCAATGGCTTGAACATCCTTATAGGTAATGCGTACATCATTCAAAATGTCACGGATTTCTTGTGCATCATCGGTAGTGACCAGTCGAGTGCGTATCTCTTTAAAATGCGGATAGCCTTTGAAATAATTGGTATAGTGCCTACGCATTTCGAGTATGCCTAATTTATCTCCCTTCCAAGTCAAAGAGCGCTCGAAGTGCTGTAAACATACATTCACCCGTTCATCGGTATCGGGCTTGGCGAGATGTTCACCTGTTGCGAAATAATGTTTTATTTCACGAAAAATCCAAGGATAACCAATGGAGGCGCGGCCAATCATTATGCCATCTACCCCATATCTTTCGCGATACAACTTGGCTTTCTCGGGCGTATTGATGTCACCATTTCCAAATACCGGGATGTGCATGCGGGGGTTGTTTTTAACCTCACCAATTAAGGCCCAGTCCGCTTCGCCTTTATACATCTGCACGCGCGTGCGGCCATGCACGGCCAGTGCCTGCACGCCTATATCTTGTAAAGCTTCTGCCAGATAAACGATTTGTTTGGAGTCCTCATCCCAACCTAAACGTGTTTTAACTGTAATAGGCAACTGGCTTCGTTTAACCATGGCCTCCGTAATTTTCAGCAGTTTCGGCAGGTTGCGAAGCATGCCTGAACCCGCTTCTTTACATACCACATTTTTTACTGGACAGCCAAAATTGATATCGATTAAATTAGGTCGTGCCTCGGTCACCACATCAATGGCTTGCACCATGGCAGCTTCCTCCCCTCCAAATATTTGTATACCCATGGGTCGCTCGTCATCGTAGATATCGAGCTTTTTCATGCTTTTGTGGGCGTTCCTAATTAGACCTTCCGACGAGATAAACTCGGTATACATCAAATCGGCACCCTGTGTTTTACAAACAGCCCGAAACGGTGGGTCGCTAACATCCTCCATGGGAGCAAGTAAGAGTGGAAATTCGCCTAATTCAAGTGCACCTATTCTGACCATCGCTTTATAAAAGGCGTAAATTTACGCAAAAAATTACGGCATGCTATTCGATAAGCCCTTGCGGGAACACCCGCCTTTGCTTCAGCTCATTCTTATTTTCAGTTTGTGCATCGCATCAGGCGGATTATTTACCCTTCTCGCGCTACAGCTCGCGGAAACAGTAACGGGTATACCGGGACAATTGGTTCCGTTTTGGCTCGAAAATCCCGAAGCGCGCTTTATTCCTTACATCTGGTGGATGCAAAGCATGAGTGCTGTGGGGTTACTTGTCGTGCCAGGGCTGGTTTGGTCTTATTATTACGATTACAACACCCCTTGGGAACCCTTGGGGCTTCAACATCCCACCAAATTTAAGGTATATGCTGCAACAGCAGTACTCATGCTAATCATTTTGCCTTTGGTATATGCCATTTATGCATTTAACCAAAGCATGGCATTACCTGAAGCTTGGTCGGAATTAGAAAAAAGCCTCCAAAATGCCGAAGCTACCAGTCAGCAAACCATTACCTTATTGCTGAGCGCTACAGGCTGGACAGGTTTTGTATTTAATTTGATTGTCATCGCTCTGCTCCCAGCCCTTAGCGAGGAATTGATATTTAGAGGCGTGCTGCAGAATATAGTGCGCAACTCCTCTGGCAATCCCCATTTAGCCATCTGGTTAGCGGCTTTCGTCTTTAGTGCGGTGCATATGCAGTGGTACGGATTTTTACCACGTATGTTATTGGGCGCCTTATTCGGCTATTTATACTTTTGGAGTGGTCAACTCAGTTTAGCGGTTTTGGCACATTTCGTCAATAATGCCATCGCTGTTTTGTTTGAATATGCTGCCAAAACCGGACAGGCACCAGTCACTGAAACAGAGCTATTACAAAGCCCTTGGTGGTTGGTTTTGCTATCGGCCTTGTTTACTGGCATATTATTGCGGTATTTGCACCTTCATCGACTGAAACTGAACCCTCAAATTCCATCAAATTGATGCAAGCTGGCTGGATATGCGTGTATCGTTCCCCTTTTGAACACCTAGCCGAACTTGTCCGGGTAATGCTCGGGGAACACGATATCGATGCCGTAGTGCTCAACAAAAAGGATTCCTCCTATCTGAATTTTGGTCAGCTCGAAGTATTTGTACCTGAACAAGACCAACAAACGGCGGAAGCCCTGATACTTTCCCTCGCGCTATGAATAATTTTTGGCAAAGATTACTTACCGGCACGGTACTGATGTTATCTATCGTAATCAGTCTGTTTTCAGGTTTCTATTTTTTCAGCACCCTCTTTTTCGTCTTTTCCATGATTGGCCTCTACGAATTCTACCGTATGGCCACGCCAAAAAATAAAAACCGCGATTACTTCTCTCCACTATTGGCGGGTGCGCTATTGTATATTATTTGTGCGCTCACAGCCTCCAAGGCCATTCCATTTGCCTGGCTCGAATTTATGATACCGGTGGCGGCCTACTTTTTTATGATTGAACTGTATAAAAACAGGGAAAATCCCTTTCAGGAAATAGGACTCACCGTACTCGGCCTCGTGTATATCGCATTGCCTTTTTCACTTCTAAATTATATGGCTTTTTTGCCAGACGAAACCTACAACTACGAGTTGGTGCTCGGCTGTTTTATATTTTTATGGGTAAGTGATTCAGGCGCCTACCTGGTAGGTCGTCGTTTTGGCAAACACAAACTTTTCGAGCGTATATCCCCTGGGAAAACCATCGAAGGTAGTGTGGGCGGTATATTGTTGGCTCTGGCCGTTTCTTATTTCGTAGTGGGAAGCCTATTTAAAAGTTTGGGTCCCATCGACTGGTTGGTAATTAGCGCCATCGTTTCCATAAGTGGTATTTATGGCGACTTGATCGAATCGCTGCTCAAACGGAGCGTAGACCGCAAAGATTCAGGCAGTCTTCTGCCCGGTCATGGCGGCGTGCTAGACCGCTTTGACTCGCTCATACTTTCGGCCCCGTTGGTGTATGCTTATATCCGTCTTATTCAGATATTTTAGTTCGCCCCTACTTAAATCCATTTTTGATCTCCTTTCAAAATTTTTCAAAGTCAAGTTGCAGCCACAAGGCATTTACATAACTTTGACACGGTTTTTTAACGATTTAGTAATCCACATTTAACCCAAAAAAAACATGTCAGCCACTGCTGAAAATCAAAAAAACGCAGAGAATCCATTCGATTCTATGATGTCACGTTTCGACGTAGCCGCCAAATTGCTCAACCTAAGTGATGAGCTTTACAACGTGCTCAAATCACCGGCCAAGCAAGTAATTGTTAGTTTACCTGTAACCATGGATAATGGTAAAATTGAGGTATTCGAAGGTTATCGGGTCATTCACAACATCAATCTCGGCCCCTCTAAGGGAGGTATCCGTTATTCTATGGATGTGAACCTCGACGAAGTAAAGGCTTTGGCCGCATGGATGACCTGGAAATGCGCTGTTTCCAATATTCCATTTGGTGGTGGCAAAGGGGGTATTAAGTGTGAACCACGTAAAATGTCAGCCAATGAGCTCGAGCGACTAACCCGTGCTTATACCCGGGCTATGATCGACGTCTTTGGCCCAGAAAAAGACATACCAGCCCCGGACATGGGTACAGGCCCGCGTGAAATGGCGTGGATAATGGACCAATACTCCAAACTCGTTGGCTACAGCAGCCCTGCTGTCGTTACCGGAAAACCGCTTGTTTTGGGTGGTTCTAAAGGCCGTGTTGAGGCTACTGGTCGTGGCGTTATGGTATCGGCCCGTTCGGCAATGTTAAAAATGGGCTTAAATCCGTTCAAATCAACCTGTGCCGTGCAAGGTTTCGGCAATGTAGGCTCTATCTCTGCCCGTTTATTGCAGCAGCAAGGCCTTAAAATAGTAGCCATCAGCGATGTAACGGGTGGTTACTACAATCCCGAGGGTATCGATGCCGAAGAGGCAATTGCCTACCGCGATGGCAACTACGGAACACTCGAGGGATTTAGCAAGGCAGAAAAAATATCCAACGAAAAACTGCTTGAGCTTGATGTTGATGTGCTCGTGCCTGCCGCAATGGAAGACCAAGTCACCAAACACAACGCCAACAATATCAAAGCAAAATTGATTGTTGAAGGTGCCAATGGCCCTATTGCTGCCAGTGCCGATGATATCCTCAACCAAAAAGGTATCATGGTAGTGCCCGATATCCTGGCCAATGCCGGTGGCGTTACTGTTTCTTATTTCGAGTGGGTGCAAAACCGCCTCGGTTATTTCTGGACAGAAGAACGGGTGAACCGTCGTGCCGATCGCAATATGAAAGAAGCTTTTGAAGTGGTTTATCAGACCTCTTTGAAGTACAATTGCAACCTCCGTATCGCGGCTTACATTGTGGCTATTGATAAAGTAGCACAAGTAACCAAATTGCGTGGTGGTATTTAAAATCTAAATACGAAATTTGAGGCCGGGAAATTAAACACCCGGCTTTTTATTTATGATACATCGCGAAGGATATACCATTATCGCCAGTAGTCTGGTATTGCTCGGCACATTGGCTTGGGTAGTTAATCACTACCTCGCCGATTATAAAATTCTGAGCTGGGGAAGCTATGCCCTCCTGCTCATCATGCTGGTATTGGTGGTTCAATTTTTCCGCAATCCAAGCCGGCACACCGTCATCGACTCACATACTGTTATCGCTCCTGCCGATGGTAAGGTGGTAATTATTGAAGATGTTGAAGAGCCCGAGTACTTCAAAGGAAAACGGCTGCAGATTTCAATTTTTATGTCACCACTCAATGTACATGTAAACCGCAATCCTGTGAGTGGCGTGGTCAAATATTTCAAATATCACCCTGGAAAATACCTGGTTGCTTGGCATCCAAAATCATCTACCCTCAACGAAAGAACCACTGTTGTAGTAGAAAATGAAGCGGGCATACCTGTGCTTTACCGTCAAATTGCTGGTGCAGTTGCCCGTCGTATCCGCTGGTATATCGGTGAAGGCGATCAGGTAAAACAAGGTGAGGAATACGGATTTATCAAATTTGGCAGCCGCATCGACATCTACCTGCCAGTAGGCACTGCGGTTATGGTGAAACTTGAAGAAAAAGTATGGGGTGGCGAAACAGTCATCGCCAAATTCAAGTAAACCATGGCAGAACCCAAGGGACAGGCACGACTGGCTACCATCTTTCTAACTGTTTTCCTCGACATGCTCGGCATTGGGATCATTATTCCTATTGTCGCTCCCTTGTTGCTCGACACACAAACGAATCTGATTCCAGAAGCTACCTCTTTTGGTCAGCGAACCTTTCTAATTGGTCTGTTGATTTCCAGCTTCAGCATTGCTCAGTTTTTCGGCTCATCCGTTTTGGGTACACTATCAGATCGATTCGGTCGGAAAAAAGTACTCATAGCGTCGATTACCGGCACGACCCTGGGTTACACCATATTTGGTCTGGGTATAGTCACTGGACAGCTGTGGTTACTTTTTCTTGGTCGCATGCTCGACGGTTTTATGGCCGGCAATTTGGCCGTCATCTATTCAGCTATCGCAGATATCAGTACGCCAGAATCTAAGAGCAAAAACTTTGGTTTAGTTGGTGCTGCCTTTGGTATGGGCTTCGTCATTGGCCCCTTTCTTGGCGGTCAACTCGCCAATACCGAATTGGTGAGCTGGTTTAATTATGCCACTCCCTTTTGGTTTTCGGCAGTGCTCGGACTTGTAAACGTGCTGGTGATTTGGCAGTTTTTCGGCGAAACATTGCTCTTGAAGGTAAAAAAACCACTTAGCTGGACCAGTGGCTTCCGAAACATTCAAAAAGCCGTCGCCAATGAAAAACTACGTTCCATTTTTACGGTGAGTTTTCTTTTTGTATTCGGATTCACCTTTTTTACTCAGTTTTTTCAAGTCTACCTCATCGAAAAATTTGATTACCGTGAAGCCGATATAGGCATGCTCTTCGGATATCTGGGTATCTGGATCGCACTCACCCAAGGAGGCTTAATCCGCCCCATCATGCGCTATTTCAGTCCCGACCAAGTTATTCGTTTGGCAACCCTCGTTCTCGCTGCGGCACTTTTGATGTTACTCGTGCCTACCGAAAGTTGGCAGATATTTCTGGTCATTCCTTTTGTATCGATATGCCAAGGTCTTACCACACCCAACATTACAGCAACGGTCTCCAATTTAGCCGATGCCAAAATCCAAGGCGAAATATTGGGGATTAATCAGTCGGTCAATTCATTTGCACAACTCTTACCCCCCCTCATCGGCGGTATATTGGTTGGCTTCGATATACGTATGCCATTATTGGTTTCGGCCAGCTTTATGTTTTTCGCATGGCTGGTATTCACCCTAAGCGTAAGAAGCAAAAAACGCGCTCAGGCCTGACCGCTGGCCTGCTCTACCAGCACCTGATCGGCTTTGGTGTTATACGCTGCTGCTTGTAAAGAGGCTATAACCAACGGCAAATTATCTGGATTGATGCGGTAAATAAATCCGCTATTATCGTCCAATACAATTTCACCTAGGTGTTCCTGTAAATCGTCAGGCAGCCATGCAATAATTTCCTGTGCGGGATGTGGCATAAACTCTCCTTCTTCAAAGCCTGGCAGAATGGAGGTTGTAAAAGGATCTTCGGGCAAAGGCAAGTAGAGGTCGGTGATGTAACTACTAAGGTCTTCGCCCATGAGGTAATTCGGGAAAAGTGCTTCATGACCCAGCGTTTCTAATATTTCCAGTATCAAATCGTCAAAGGTTTCCTGCGATGTGAGGTCGATGAACTCCTGCCAAGTAGTCGCGGTAAAAATGGCATGCCACTTCCGCGCCAAAGCCAAAGCATCCGCTTCGGGTATGATGACCACATTTTTGTTGATTACCCCGTAAACAAGTGTGATTTCTGCTGTTGCCATAAGCTGCAAAAATAGACAATTGGCCGGCCTTGCTGAAATTTTAAGCTAGAACTTATAGCTACACGTGGCATTTTCGTCAATAAACCCGTGTGGAGTAACTTCATGCTAAAATAAAAAAGGCCGCCCAAAAGGGCGGCCTTGATTAAATAAGGAAGAAATTAACGACCTGCCTTTTCAAGTTTTTCCATCTCCTTATCGAAAGTCTCTTTGAACTTCTGATAATCATAATCAATGCGGAGACGCTCGTCTTTAGTGAGTTTTTCGTTCATCGAGGCGATTACATCGTTCCCACCCAACTCTACAGCGATATAGGTCTTGTAGGTGCCTATTGCAGTTTTGGTGAGCCGTTCACAAATGGTGCGGGTACCTGTGAGTTTTTGGTTCACCACTTCCCGGCTAAGAGACTCAAAACGCTCCAACACTTCTTCTTTATTGTTGAATTCGCGGGAGTTTACATAGTTGTCTACCGTTGCCTTGATGGTCGTGCTGATAGAAGCAGCCAGCTGCGTACGTGCTTCGTTGAGGGCTTTTCTTTTTGAGGTGTTTTGGTCCATACTTTCGCCCACGGCGTTAGAGCGGAAACTTTCTTTGGTGCTGAAATATTCGTCACCCGAGCAGTACAATTTCAATTCCACTTCTCCTTCGCTGGAGGGGGTAATGACTGCTGGCTGTTTTTTACTTTTACAAGCTCCTGCTACGAGGAGCAGGCCAAGGGCCAGGATAGTGAGGGGAGTTTGAAGACGTTTCATTTGGATAAATTGAAGGTTTAATACGTAGTTGGTTAGAGATTATAAATGATTTGAATGATTTTAGGTAAAACCGATACTTCGAGGTCCGTAACCGCTTTTTTATACGCAGCATCGCTGGCTTTTTCATAATCGAGCTGTATGCCGCGAATGCCGGTAAGGACTTGACTGTAACGCTCTCCTCCTTGCTTATCCGTGAGCCTTACTTTGAAGTCAACAAAGCTATTATACATGCCATTGTTCACGCTGCCCTGGCGGACACTTGCATCTAAGGTGAGTAAATAATCAGCTTTTGTCGCTTCATCGGTGAACTGAATACCTTCTGCCCTCATTTTTTGTTGAATGGCTGATTGCAAAACTGACTTTTGGACGCCTGAATTTAAGGTGTTTTCGGTCGACTGCAAAAATACCAGAGGCCGAGCAACTGAGATGATCACCTTCTCCCGTGGGATAGCTTGGGGATCGATAGCTTTAAGCCACAACTGGTAGTTCTGTTGGTTGCGTAACATCTGGTCGAAATCTGGTTCTATGACGATTTCCTGGAGCTGTTCTTTCGCTGCGATATTGGCGATACGCAAACGACAAACTCCTTGTTCGTCTGTGGTGCTGTTTCCAAGTATCGTGCCAGCGCCTTGGCTGAAGCGGACTTTCAAGGGGAAATTACGTACCGCCTTGCCATTGGTACGTGGATAGGACACGGTAACGATAAGTTCTTCGTCGACAGGCTGGCCAATTTTACCTTTCAGATTGGTGGTATTTACCCGAATGGCTATGCTGCCAGCAGCATCGTTTAATGCGGTCAGCAATTCATTGCCCAAATAAATCTGCTTACCCTCCTGCAAAACCGGTAAAGGTTCGTTTAGATACAATTTAATGGCTTCGAGTCCGCGGATATAAGCCGAAAAAGCCTCAGAAAGCTGCAATTTTTGGGTGGCTTGTTTTGCCTTTTCAAAATGGTCGAGGGCAAGACCAGAAGCCGACTGCATTTTATTGTTTTTCTGCTGCTGATAATCAGCTATCGAAAGACGATAATATATCCAATATTCGCTATGGTTTTGCCACGTTGCTGCTACGGCCACGTTTTCGAGATCGATGGTGGTGGTGAGTTTGGTAAACGACCGGAATTCATCCGAAAACACCCGGTTGCGTTCAAGCTGCGACTGCACCGAATTGGCTTGCACACTCACTTTTATCTGACTTACCAGATCGTTTAGCGCGTTCCGCTTGGCCTGTTCGATGTGCTCAAAACTATTGCCGCTTTTCCGAGCCACACCTATACCCACATATTCGCCTTGAACAATGGGGCGATCGGCTACCCAATCAGGTCGCGGTAGTTCAGGCGGAGGAAGAGGCACATTCTTTTTGCTGCTACAAGCCCACAAAAGCGGTAGACAGCACAAAATCAAAATGAGCCGCTTCATTGTGTTCTCGACATTTCATAGCCAATCACCTGATTGATTATGCGGTTACTAATGCGGTTTTGCATACTGACCATCATTTCATTGATGGGTTTGAAGTCCCTTTTGGCATTCAATAGCCTTTGTACTTCTCGTTGTTGACCGTAGCTACTATAAATTTTATCGGTTGGGAGTGTTTCGTTTCTCGACTTCCAGCTACCAGAAACAAGGTTACGTTTGTTGCCTTCATAGCTAATGTAGCGTATTTCATCTCTTTCGTTGTGTTCCACTACATCAGATGCAAGTACAGTTCCGCTTTCGGTAGAAATAAGTTGGTATTGTATTTTTAACCGTACCGCACTTTCGCCTTGAAATTCGGAATACATCACTTTGCGGTAACGGGTTTGTAGCTCCATTCTTTTAGATGCCGGGTTATACACTTTCTCTTGATATGACTCGTATCCCGTTCTTTCATGGTGTCGCATATTGGGGTGCTGGACACCAAAATCGAGGACTTTGCCGGTGAGTATGGCTTTAGCTCCCATCAATTCACCTGCCACAACAGCCAGATTTTCATTCGAATTGTTAGCCAGACTCAATTTCTGTTCTTTTATCAGCTTTTCGGTGTTTTCCCGATCAATTACTACGATAAACTCATTATTCGCACCAGCAAGATCGCTAATAATATAGCTGTTGATGGTAATGGGGTAGGCATAGCTGGAAGCATTTTCAAAAGGCATGACAGCGAGAGTAATGGTTGCCCTTTCTTTGGATACTTTCCGAAGATTGGCCACATCTTTGTAATTGACTCGTAGACCATACACTTTATCAAAATTCAAGTACGCCTTACGATAATTTCCAGCTTCGAAATAGCCTAAACCAGCGTCATAGGTGGGTATTACCACCGACATCGTTTTCAATACGTCTACATCTTTGTAGTCGGGATCTAAGATGTTAATCTCCTTAAAATATTGTTCTGCCTCCCGGAACTTTTTCTCCCCCAGCAAACCGCTACCCTTTAGGTAAAGGTCGCTGAGATAGGCCTGCAGGTCTTCCTCATAGTAAGCGGTATAATAAGTCGGGAACTCTAGTTCAACTCCGTAAAAAACGACATCTTTATAAAACTTGTCGGCTTTCCGGTAACTGTATACGGCATCTTTGAGCTGGCTCTCGTTGTGTGCGCGAAAAAATTTATCGAGATAGCCGTTGAAGGCCTTTTGAGCTGAATACCGAAGGCCAATGCGGGCATCTACGTGGGTGCGGTCGTCGGCGAGCGCCTGCATATAAGAGAAAGAGGCTTCATCGTACACCCCAGCTTGGACCAGTTTATTGCCCTTTTTAGTGTACGTTTTCGCAGGTGAGCACGCCATAGCGGTCAGCAACAACAAAAAACTCAAGGTATGGGCAGTAAAACGTTTCATCTGATAAGCTGCTAAAATAGGGAATCGATAGTTGGGTAGGTTATTTGTGACCGTTAATCAAGTATTGTACCAAAAGTGTATTTCCCTTGATAGCTTTATACGTATTCCTTACACAAGCGCTGTACATATCACCATAAGCTACTGATAATCATCCAAAGTATAAAAAAGGCATAGGCCAATTTTAAAATTGTCCCTGCCAGAAATCCAAGGAAAGACCCCAAAGCAGCCCGCCAGGCTCGCCGCTGACTGCTTCCCGCGATCAGTTCTCCTAATAATGCGCCCAAAAAAGGACCCAACAAAATGCCTAAAGGCGCAAAAAACAACCCAATCACCAAGCCCGCCATGGCGCCGCGTACGCCAGACTTACTTCCTCCAAACTGTTTCGTACCCCAAATAGGTATGTAATAATCGAGCAAGGTTATGCCCGATACAACAATGCCATGCATACCGAGTTCACGACCGCTTACGCCCGTTTCAGGAATAAAATATAAACAAATCAAACCGAGATACGCCAAAGGAGGGCCCGGCAGTACAGGCAGAAAGCTGCCGAGAATACCTAAAAGAACAGCCGAAAAAGCGAATAAATAGAGAATGGTATCCATGATGAAAAGCTTTCTTAATTTTACATAGATTTTTTCACTCTCTGTATTGAAGTTTAAAAGCAGCCTCTTTCGTAATTTTTTATTCAAGTCATTAGTGTAGGGTGGGAATGTGCTGCTGCCGCTCATTACATTCCCCTACCTCATCCGAGTGCTGGGTTTTGAGGGCTTCGGCTTGGTCAATTACGCTTTAGCATTGGTGCTTTTTTTTGTTGTCTTCGTCGATTTTGGCTACAACCTGGCTGGGACGCGTGATGTAGCCGCCTTTCAGAACGACACGCGAAAATTATAGAAGCTTTTTAGTGAAAAATGGGTAGCTCAGCTTTTGTTGCTGGTGATCGCCACTCTAATTTTTTCTGTAATAGTCCTATCCTTCAACAAATTACGAGAAAACTGGACAGTACACCTGTTGATCTTTGTCCTGGTGCTTGCTAAGCTAATGGATAGAATAGCGTGGCAAGTAAATGCCATTAAACCCTACTTTTTCACACTTTGGCTAAAACCATTGCGAAAGATTGGTCAGTTTTTACGCTGATTATGTGCTTTAATGGCTCCTACCGCATATTTCAGAAAGGGGATGAAAGTAGCCTGCCTAAAAGAACTTGTAAAATAAGATGTTGCTTCTTCGATACTTGATTATTTATCTTTGAGCATGGTAAACCTGATACTTTCCGGAGGTAGTGGCACCCGTCTCTGGCCACTTTCACGTAAGCTAATGCCAAAGCAGTTTTATCCACTTCTCGGCGAAAAAACATTGTTCGAGCTCACAGTTGAACGGAATGCGGCTTTTTGCTCCGACTACTGGGTGGTTACCAATAAAGACCAAGCCTTGCTGGCTGAAACCCAGATGGGCGAACATGAAGGTCGGTTTATACTCGAGCCCATCGGAAGAAATACAGCCCCAGCAATTGCCTTGGTTTGCCATGCACTCGACCCCAAAACCGTTGTGCTCGTAAGTGCCAGCGACCACCTCATTAAAAAACAAGCCGCTTACGAAACGGCAGTACACAGAGCAAAAACCCTAGCAGAAGCTGGTTATCTCGTCACTTTTGGTATTGAGCCCCATTATGCCGAAACAGGTTACGGTTATATCGAATACGACGGCGAGCAGGTGGTGTCCTTCAAGGAAAAACCAGATGCAAGCACGGCTGAAGCATATCTAAAAAGTGGCCGTTATTTATGGAATAGCGGCATGTTTTGTTTCACAGCAGGTGATTTTCTTACTGAGTTAAAAAAATATTGCCCAGAAGTATATGAGCGCTCCAAGTCGGCCCTGAATAAGCAAAACTCAAGTGCAGAGGTTATCCAAATCG
The DNA here is from genome assembly GCA_041688385.1 of Bacteroidia bacterium. Lineage (GTDB taxonomy): Bacteria > Bacteroidota > Bacteroidia > UBA7662 > UBA7662 > UBA7662. The sequence goes on along the minus strand of JBDNIH010000350.1, from coordinate 3,675 downwards.
CATTGGAGGATATGCAAGCCATACCCGATATCAGCATTGATTACGGGGTGATGGAAAAAAGCGACAAGGTGAGGGTAGTTCCTGCAGATATTGGTTGGAGCGACTTGGGTAGTTTTGATGCCCTGTATGCCGAAATGCCACAAGATGAACTGGGCAACACCCAAGCTGAAATGAGTAATTATTTGGGTGCCAAAGGCAATCTCGTTTTTAATAAATCCGACAGCAGGCTCGTGCTGCTTGATGTGGAAGATTTATTAATTATAAAAACCCAAACAGCCACCTTAATTGGCAAAAGAGGACAATCGCAGTCTGTTAAAAAAGCGGTCGATTTTCTAAAGTTAGAAAATGCTTGGGAACTGAATACACATGAGCTTATGGTTTTATCGTATGGCGTTCAACGGGTAGTGAGCTCTACACCCGAGTACGAATTGCTAGAATTGTTTCTGCATCCCGGCGAATCCATACAAACCCATCCCGGCGAACATATTTCCATTCAACTCATTTCTGGAAGCCTCACTATTAACGAAAAAGCGTTAAAACCTGGTGAAAGTAAAAGCGGGCACAAGGAAACTTTGAAGTTATTGAATACCGACCAAGAACAGCCTTGTCTCTTGCTCATAACCCATTTACATTGAGCAGAATACTTTTCATTTTGCTGCTACTGAGTACGGGGCTAAAAGCACAAACTGCTCCACTCAACTTGCCACAAAACCGGCTTTGGTATTTGGAGCGGGAAGCTGCATTGAGCCAATTGAGCAATCGCACACCTACTGCTATACGACCTTGGCTAGTTGGTGAAAAGCATGCCTTATCAACCGATAGTCTTGGTGAAAAGCGCAACAACTTCGTAAATCGGAAAATTTACAGCGAACACATGGTAGACTACAAAGGGGAAGGCTGGTCCATTCAGCTCGACCCTATCGTGGATTTGCAAGTTGGCCAAAGTAATCGCGGCAGCCTGTGGACCAATACCCGCGCTGTGCAGCTTCAAGGAAATATAGGCTCCAAATTTGCCTTCTATTCAAGTTTTTTTGAAACACAAGGGAGATATCCGCTGCATGTTGATCAATTCGTGCAACAACGAACCGTGCTCCCTGCGCAGGGTTTTTCAAGAGATAAAGGAAATGGCGTTTGGGACAATTCCCAATCTGTAGCCTATGTATCCTATTCGCCAAATAAACATTTCAATTTTCAACTCGGACACGACCGACATTTTATTGGAGACGGTTACCGGTCGTTGTTATTGTCCGATGCCAATTTCCCTCACCCTTATTTTCGCATACTCACCACTGTGGGTCCTTTTCAATATATGTACCTAATTAGTCAGTACAGCGATTTGATAGCACCCCGTTTGTCAAATGCTTTAGGTAATCGACAAAAGTATTCGGCCATTGGATATCTCGATTGGCAGATTACCAAACGATTTACATTGGGCCTTTTTCAAGCGGTGGTTTGGCAAGCAGACGACTCAACCGGCAGGCGTGGACTGGACTTTAATTATCTAAACCCCATCATTTTTTTACGTCCGGTTGAATTCAGTTTGGGCTCTGAAGGCAATATGTTATTGGGGTTAAATGCCAAGTTTAAAGTGGCCAATAACCATCAGTTATATGCACAATTTATCCTAGATGAATTTACGGCATCTGAATTGATTGCACAAAAAGGATATTGGGCCAATAAATATGGTTTTCAATTCGGTTATAAGGGATTTGAACTCTTTGGAGTAAGCAATCTCTCGGCCCAAACTGAATGGAATGTCGTTCGCCCTTTTACTTACAGCCATTGGACGAGTTTGACCAATTTTGGACAGCACAATGAAGCCCTTGCTCATCCTTTTGGTGCTAATTTTCAGGAATGGACCAGCTTTGTTAACTATCGCCACAAACGTTATTATACACAGCTCCAACTTATGCTGGCCCGAGTGGGCTATGATGTGAATGGAATAAACTACGGACAAAACATATTCACGAGTTATTTTGCACGAAATACCGACTACGGCCATACCATAGGACAGGGCTTACAAACCAATATCCTCTTTGGCGGAATTAAAGGAGGTTATATCCTAAACAGTCAGACCAATTTGCGGCTGGAGTTGAGTGTGCAACACCGTTCAGCTAGTAATAGCCTCGACCAACAACAGAATAGCTGGATCATGTTAGGTTTGGTGAGTGGCATACGGAATTTGTATTACGACTTTTAGGAATTCCAAGCCTAGATTATTGTTCTTTGTGCGCTAAATATAGAATTTCTTGTGATACATGGGTAGGACAAGGGCTGCTGTGATTTTCGGGCTAATTAAATACTTCTAGCTAAGGAAATCCATGCGAAGCCGAAGAAAGCACTTTTAAAGGATACGTTTACCTTTCGTCAAATGGGCATCTTTTGAAGATTTTAACGGAAATGCAGTGAAGCGGAAAGGTTTCAAGCTCACTTGACCCTATTTTGATTGAAGTCACTGATATTCAAATTTTCCCTTTGGCTTCACCCATTTCAGCTCAAGATATATTCGTTTCTTTTGCGTTTGTGGGCTGTGCTAGATAGAAGAGTGTAGAGAAAATACCAAAAAATAGTGCCCCTCTATGCCAAAAAAGTATGGTTTCTGTTTGGAGGCATAAAAAGATGAAAACTAAAAATGCCAAAAACAGCATATTTTTGGCTTTCACCGCTAGCCTAACACCAGTAATAAAAATGCCCAAAAGCAATAATACTTGAATTAGGCCGCCGTATAGCATGGCTTCCACGAACTGGTTGTGACTGTTAAATTGCCCCTCGAGTGCCGTTTGAAAACCCTTAGCCTCATAAACCGCCCGGAGGGCATCTTTACCATCGCCTGCCCCAGTACCCAGCCAAAAATTATCCTTTATCACTTCAGTTGCACATTCCCAGAGTGCTAAGCGAATGGTAATACCGTTGTAGTCGGCCGTTTGAAAAGTAGCTAGGTCGTAGGCAGTACTTTCAGTGACTTCGGCCAATCGTTGTTTTAACGGCACCGGGAAAAGCGGATAACTAAAAATCAATAAAAGCGCACTCATCACTAAAATGAGTAGTGGTTTCCACCGCCTAAGGCTTATGGCTTGATACAATAAGGCGAAGCTCAGGGTTAAAAAAGCCGCAAATAGCGTCATTCTGCCGTTCAGCATGACTAAAAATAGCAGAAACAGAATACCGACACTTAAGGTCCAGATATTCACTCGCCAATGACCTTCACGCCAAAATTTGTAAAGTATGCCCAAACTTACCACTAACTGTAAACTGAAATAGCCTGGGTGCATAATCGGTTCCGCAAGTCCCGTATAAAAAAAATAGGCCGCATAAATAGTGTGATCAATAACGGGTGAATGATACACCCGCCAGGATGCAAAAAGCAGGGCAGCCACCACTGCAGCCAAAGAGGCAAAAAGTTGCGTTTTAAAAAGCCAACGGCTATCCATTTGGCTGGGTCTTTTAGTCAAAAATAACGCAGGGAGCAAGACCAATAGCAGCTGAGTCCCCAGATTTGACCCTGCATCCGCCATGTTCTGCGTCCATGAAAGGCTTACGACTTGCCATAAAAAAAAGGCCAAAAGCGCCGTAAACCAATTATTTTGTAGGGGTACGCGCCATTCGGCCGTTTTCCATCCTAGTATAAACACGATTAAAAGGAGCATAAGCGCATAACCACTATACCAAACAGGT
>JBDNIH010000100.1:0-3926 GCA_041688385.1 Bacteroidia bacterium | reverse complement strand
CGGATATTTCTTTGGTTTGTATGAAGGGTAAACCATCCACCAAGCGGGTGATGAACTTAGATTCGGTTTGAACGGTGGCATCCAAGCCAATCATGGTATTTGAAATTGGCTCGTCGCCAATGGTAACTTTGGGGGTGATGGGGCGTTCGTTGAGGTGTAAAACGGTACCGCCAAGGTTAATATCGCGGGTTAAACGGTAATCGAAGCGGGTGGCGGATAAGGTGCGGGCGGTGGTTTGAAAGAGCGGGTTATTTTCAAAATTGACGGTAATGGCTTCCCCAGAGCTCAATAATCCGGTATTTAGAATTTTCACACGCCCTAAAGTATAGTCCACCGTATAATCCTGGCCTTCGGTTAAGGTGCGTGTCCCGGCCATTACCCGTACAGAGCCCGGCGGCAAGTTCATGGCACCTACGCTGATTTCCGAGCCGCTCGACGATTGAAAGTGCCCGACCAATCGGTAACGATTTAGCTCTGGAAATTGCTGTGCCCAAGCTTTTGTACTGTCGTAGAGGGGTTGGAAGATGTATTTTCGTTTGATTCCTGCGGCTGTGTTTCCCGCGGCATCGAAGGCAGCCGACAAATCCTTGCCAAAAGGCTCTACACGCGGGAGGATGATACGCCCCCGCTGCGCATCGATGGTTACATTTTCGACAAAGTCATACACCCCATCGGGCTGCGGTTCGAGTTGGACGTTCAAGCGGTCCACACCCAGCACTTGGATCAGCTGCTGGCCCGACAAGCTACCTTCTGGGATGAAGTTTTTGTTGCCATTGAGCACATCGTTGTACACAATATTCAGCACAAAATCCTGACGGTTCACCCCAAACGCATTGAGGGAATAGATGTTTTTCATCATCAAATCCCATATCGGCAAATCGGTACGTATGGTTGTTCCTTTGAGGAGTTTGAGGAATAATATCGAAGGGTTAGACTGGTCGCTGGGCACCTCCTGCGAAAACTCACCTACCCGATACAAAACGCCATTCACGGTATATTCAAAGGCCACGGCGAGCACCTCATCGTTATTCAACGAGGTGTTTAGGGAGATGTAACCGAGCAGCGTATTCACGCTAAATTGACTCGGGTCTAATTTACGTGCAAAGGTGAGCTCGTAATCGGAGGTATTGTTAAGCTGATTAAAGGGAAAGCGGGTTTCAAGGATGTCGAAGGCGCTGTTTACCTGCCGGAGATCGGCATTGGCGGGATTGGTCAGGTCGCCATAGAGCGTATTGGCTCCGTTTCCCGGGATGGTGGCGCCATTCGGTGCGATGGCAGCATTGTGCGGATTTACTTCGGCCAAGTCCATGAAGCCCAGCACATCGCGGACATCGGCATTGATCTGGTTGCGGTTGGTTACCCAAGCTTCTACGCGGGTAATGATCACATTCGAACGTATGACCGGTATGGTGGACATGGCGTTGTTGAAGTTATCGCGAAAATATTGCGCCAAAAAGAAGTGCCGGTTGGCATCGTATTGGTCGGCACCGATATCAAACTGGGTGCTTTGTCCGCCACCTTGCAGCACCACCTGCTGGCTTTCGCCACGTTGTTGGGTGAGCACCGACGTTACCCGCAACCGGCCAAACTGCAATTCTGTTTTGATACCGAACAAACTCTGTGAGCCTTGTATGAGGGCAGAGCGCAAAGGCAAGGCCACATTACCGACCTCGATTTTTTTGATGATTTCATCTTCATAGCCGGTGTACTCCAACTTCATCTGGTTTTCGAAGTTGAAGACGGCTTCGGTATTCTGAGAGGCGGTAAATTTGAGTTTCTCGCCAATAGTTCCCACCACGGTGAGCTGTATGTTCATATCGAAATCAAAATTTCCGATACGTCGCTGCTGCACGGTGAGATTGGGATTATCGATGCGGTTGAAGTTACCTGCAAAACGAAGCTCCGCAGAGCCCTGGGGGCGTATATCAACAAAACTACCGCCGAAAATTTTATCGAATACCTTGGGGCCGACATAAATTTTCGGAATCACACCTTGGCGCTCGATAGACCCGGACGTCTGCCCTGAGGTACGTTCTTTCCAATAGGAATTTTTCGACTTTTCTCGCTCATACCGCAGGAATTCGTCGTAGGTCATGGGCGTCGGGCTGCCTACTTCTGTATTGCCCAAACGTTCGCGCATGATATAACGGCCCGTTGCCGGGTCATACTCGTAGACGATATTGGTGGGTCGGCTGAGGTTAATTGGGTTGCGGCCACGACTGAGTGGGGAGCGGTGGTCGCGCATGGGGTAGGGCAGCCTGGTCGTATCGCCCCCATTGGATTGAGCGTTTGCGCCAAAAGCCATAAAAACGCAACAAGCTGTCATCAAAAAAGATGACAGCCTGACGGCCACCTTCGGGTGAACCGGGCGTAAAACTCTCATTTTCCCCGCAATGCTCAACTTACACCGTTCTTAGAATCTGTTTAATGAGGGCTTCCACGTTTTGTGGCGCATCTGCTTTCGCAAGCAGCTGATTGATATTTTTTTCCATTTGTGCTTTCGGGAAACCCAAAGTTACCAAGGCGAGTAACGCCTCCTCCCGCACATTATTGTAAGCCATCTCACCCAAATCAAGGTTTTCTGGGTGACTTTTAAGCAGCTTATCTTTCAATTCAATAATCATCCGCTGGGCAGTTTTTGGCCCAATACCTTTAATACGCTGCACACTGGCCACGTCAGCAGCAATAATTGCTCTTTTTAACTCGTCGGGCGACACATAACTGAGTATGGTTCGGGCTGTATTAGGGCCGATGCCTTGCACAGAAATCAATTGTAAAAACAACTCTTTTTCTTTCACATCGAAAAAACCGTAGAGCACATGTGCATCTTCCCTGACTTGCAGATAGGTGTGCAGTTGTACCTGTTCGCTGTTCCCCAGGGCGCTGTAGGTGTGCAGTGAAATATGCACCTCATAGCCCACGCCATTCACATCAATCAAAAGAGTCGTCGGACTTTTAAACGCCAGTCGGCCTTTCAGAAATGCTATCATGGTCTGTTGCGGGTTTGGGCGTCTACCACCGCAATAGCGACCATATTTACAATTTCACGCACACTGCTGCCGAGTTGTAGAACGTGAACAGGTTTGTTGAGACCAATCAATACCGGTCCAACGGCTTCGGCGGCACCGAAGGCTTGCAGAAATTTATAGGTCATATTTGCTGAAGCAAGATCTGGGAAAATGAATGTATTGGCTTTTTTGCCTACCAAATCACTGAAAGGAAAGGTTTCGCGCAATAAATCTGGGTCGAGTGCAAAGTTTACTTGTATGTCGCCATCTACCAACAAGCCAGGGTAATGCTCTTTCAGCAAAGCGGTAGCTTTCGCCATTTTTTGGGGCACTTCTCCTTCTACCGAACCAAAGTTGGAGTACGACAGCATGGCAACCACTGGTTTCAGGCCGAGGCGCTGTACGGCTTTGGCGGTCGAAACGGTGATATCTACCAATTCTTCGGCGGTGGGATTCGGGTTAACCGACGTATCGCTGAAGAAAAACTGACCTTGTTTGGTGAGCATGATGTACATACCAGAAGCTCTTTTGGCATCGGGTGCCACGCCAATAACTTGGAGTGCGGGTGTAATGGCGTGGGTGTATTTGCGGGTAATACCACTTACAAATGCATCGGCATGCCCTGCTTCTACCATCATACAGCCATAATAAGAGCGGTTCATGAGGAGTTTGTGGGCGTCGTACAAAGTCACCCCCTTGCGCTGGCGTTTTTGGAAGATAAGCTGCGCATATTCGGCCGATTGTGGGGTATCGAACAACGGATCGATGATAGGCATCTGGCTGATGTCGAGTCCATTTTCTTCCGCAATCTGATGCACCAAAGCCTCGTTACCCAATAAAATAGGCTTAGCGATGCCTTCATCACTTACAATTTGTGCCGCTTTAAGCACTTTGAAGCTGTCGGCATTGGCGAAGACT
>JBDNIH010000099.1:0-7024 GCA_041688385.1 Bacteroidia bacterium | reverse complement strand
CTTCAGATTTTCACAAAACCAGTAGAGGACCGTCCTACCCTCTTTTATGAGATAATTCAGCGCAAGGGTGCTAAATCATTCGGAAAAGGCAATTTCAAAGCTTTGTTTGAGTCTATAGAACGTGAACAAGCCCTTCGAGGCAATTTATAAATCAGGCAAAAAATAAGCCGGTTCAAATGAACCGGCTTATTTTTTTTGCTATTTCTTAGCTTCGGGCATACAACCAGGCAGTGACTGGCCAAAGGAGTAGCCATAATAGGGTATTATTTACACCTGAAAAGCTTAAAATCAAACAAATAAGTAGCAAAAACAAGGGATAAGTCAACATTAACACACCAAATAGTGCGGCGTCATAATGCACGGTTCCAGCTGTTTTTCGGTCAATAAATCGGCGAATTGGCCAATAATAAATTCCATGCAACGCAAGTGTTAACAGGCGCAAACCTTTTCTAAAGCTGGAGTGAGCAATAGGCTTTGGCAATAACTCAGCCGCTTCAATCTCATTTTGGGCTTGCCACACTTCAGCTTCTAGGGCTGCTTTCAGTTCTCCATTAAATTGCTTTTGCGCGATGGCAGCTTGGGGTTCGTTGGTGAAGATATTTCCATAAGCAACGGGTGCCGACGTGGTCATGGTCATATATTTGCCAGGACCTCGAAAATCAGCGTAGTTAAAAGAAGTTGGGATAATATCTAAGGCTACACCGCGCTCCCAAGCTGATTGCGCCAGGCGTGCTGTGCCTTTTGGAAGTGGCCGTAGCTTCCATTCATTAACACAAAGACCTTCAGAGAAAATGATAACAGCACCTCCTTGTCCCCAAATATTAAGACAAGCCTCGAAAGTATCGTAATTGCTTTTTAGATTATCACGACCTTCTTTTTCACGCCAAACGGGCATGAGATTGAGGTAGTTCATCAGGAATTTCCCGACTGGACCGCGTAAAGCATCTCCTCTGACCAAAAAATGTACGGGATAAGGTAAATATATAGCCAGACTAAGTGGATCGATGAAGGAATTGGGGTGGTTGGCTGCAAAGAGTTTTCCTTTGCCATTAGCCGCCAAAGTGGCTAAATCAGGCCTCCAATAAGCTTTTCTGAAGTATAATTGGTGGGCAACCGTAACCCACCACTTGACTAAGCGGTATACCATGCCCAATAATCCGAAATTTCAATGGGGAATGGAAGTATTAAGCGGTGTATTAGGCAAAAATACCTAAACACCACAAAGGCCCTTTTTGCTTTAGAATTCCCTCGACTTCGGATTTTGAAAGTGATACGATTGTGGTGATGAATGCAATGGACAGCTTATCCTGATAGGCCTTTAAAAATGCTTTGATTATTGCTCTTTCCATTCCTTGTTCCATACCTTTTTCTCTCCCAGTGACTTCACCTTCGAGATATGCAGTTTCGAGCATGGATTCTGAGATTTTAAGCGCCTCCAAGTGCTTCAAGTATTTGGCTTTTACATTGGGTGCCCTGGTGTGGATTTTAAGTTGTTTTCCACTTCGGCAAGGCCTACGGCATGCTATTCTGCCGGCAATTCACTGGTTTTTAAATGATTTATCCGATTATCTGGCTTGTCACTAGCTATAGTGTCAAATTTATTGCTTTTTAAGATAAAATACTCAGGGTAAAGCTCTCCAGCTTCGGTTCGGCCAAATTTTATCCGTTGAGCTTTACTCAAAAGTAGTTTATCATTAGGGTGTATACCCCTAAAGTGAAAGAAGACGCGATGTAAATAATTTGCTCCTTGTCCGAAAGCAAAGCACAAAATATTTACCACCTAAACTTTACGCACATTTCCATAAGCCTGGCCTTGGTTCATGTATTGTGTGCGTAGTTTGGATGTCCCTAACAACATCCGCTGGAAATAATCGATTTCACTGTGGTATTGTAGCTTAATGAGTACAAGTTTCTGGCTGTGGTTTTCGCAAAGTATATCGAGGCTATTGATTTTTTCTTCCTCACCATCTGTATTCGATTCAGATTAAAGCAGATTTTCCACGCGAATATTTTGCTTAAATAATTCATTTAAAAAACCCTCAAGTAGTATAAGGTTGGCCCTGTTACGCAGCAAACGTTCAAGTACCCAGTCAAAGCTGATATAGGTGCGGCCGAATGCAGGAGGTTGCACCATGTCCCAAAAGTAAAAGTAGGCCAGAGATACAGTTGGTATGCAAACGACTACGCGCGTTCATTTAACGGACGCTTGATAGAAGCGCATTGAAAATTGGGACTAAAAACGAAGAATATGCCTCAAAATTGAACTATAATCTCCCTGATCCACTATCTTGTACTTATGCAAACGACCACGCTCCTACCCAGCCATCTCCTCCCTCAACTCGATTCCGCTGCGCGGCAGGCTTTGGCTGATAACGGCATAATCAAAAAATTCAAAGCCGGTGAGTACATCGTAGATGCGGGGCAGTATTTCAGGTCCACGATGATCATACTCGAAGGCCAGCTCAAGGTTTATCGGCCAGATGAAGAAGGTCGTGAATTTTTACTTTACGTGCTTGATGCTGGTCAGGCCTGTGCCTTGTCGATGATTTGTGAGGTGCGTAATGAAAAAAGCGAATTACAAGCGGTAGCTCAAACTCCAGTAACCATGCTGATGTTGCCTTTAGGGCTTATGGATCAGTTAATGATAGAAAACCGCAGCTGGTACCATTTTGTGCTCAGCAGTTACAGGGAACGTTTTGAAGAATTATTACAAGTTGTTGACCAGATAGCCTTTCAGGCATTGGACGAACGACTGATCGACTACCTCAAAAAATCGCAAAAACAAGTCCAACATAATATCCTTCATATCACGCACGAAGCCATTGCCCGCGATTTAAATTCATCGCGAGTAGTCATTTCTCGCTTACTCAAACAACTCGAACGCAAAGGCCGCCTTAAACTCCAGCGGAATGCCATTGAGCTTCTTCAATTATAAAATTTGGCTTATGTAACTTGAGTGACGGAAGCACACCGATTGAAACCAGAACTTTGTTATAAAAATTAACCATGTTCAACTTCCTCAAAAACCTTTTTAAGTCCAATTACACTTCCTTAAGTGGCAATTCATACAAAGAACTTTACAAAAACACCCCGCAAGCTGTATTGTTAGATGTAAGAACAGCTGCAGAATACAAACGGGGCAGTATTAAGGGCGCAAAAAATATCAATCTGCATGACCCAGCTTTTCAACAAAAAATTGAGCAGCTGGATAAGACCAAAACTTATTTCATTTTTTGTGCTGCAGGTGCGCGCAGTGGTTCAGCTTGTAACCGTATGGTAGCTGCAGGATATCATGTTTACAATCTATCCGGCGGAATCAACAGCTGGCCAAATCACTAATTATGAGCAAAAAAACAAGTTTCAATAGCCTGATACAGGGCGAAAAACCGGTTTTGGTCGATTTTTCGGCAGAATGGTGTGGCCCTTGTAAAATGATGGCCCCAATCCTCAAGGAGCTGGCAGCCAGTTTTGGCGAGGAGGTCCTTATCCTAAAGGTAGATGTAGACAAAAATCCTGGACCAGCAGCTGCCTACCATATAACGGGCGTCCCTACTCTCATTTTATTTAAACAAGGCAAAAGCCTCTGGCGGCAATCCGGGGTCGTGCCGGCTCATCAACTTCGACAAGTCATCAATCAACACATTAATCCATAACGCATATGACGCTTTATCTTGGAATTGCAGCCGGCGCGTTGCTGGGACTACTCTATTACCGTTTTATCGGCTGCAAAAGTGGTCAATGTGCTATTACATCTTCTCGTTTGGGCAGTATGGCGTATGGCGCTTTATTGGGTGGTGTATTGATTAGCAACTTCAGTTTCGGACAGGGTAATGGCATACCAAATGCCGACAATGCCCTATTTGCCAGTAAAATGAAGGAGAAAAATGTGGTTATACTCGATGTACGTACACCCGAAGAGTACCGCGGCGGATACATCAAAGGCGCAGTTCTTCTCAATGTAAATTCAGCTGAATTTGATGCTGCCATTCCTAAGCTCGACAAAAACAAAACCTACCTGGTGTATTGCCGGAGTGGTGCACGCTCGATGACAGCGGCACGGAAAATGAAAACAGCGGGCTTTGAGCATTTACTCAATCTTCAAGGAGGTATAATGGGCTGGAATGGCCCATTGGAACGCTGAGCTCAAATCTTCTCTGCTACAAAAGCCACTTCTGCAAAACAGAAGTGGCTTTTTTTTGTCATTAAAAAACCCCGATCAGCTAGGCTGACCGAGGTACTCAGGAAATCTCGCGGCAGATCAGAAGCCCACCACGGCCTCCAACATCAAACCATTGAATCGTCCACCCGAACGAAGATCAGTCCGCGGAAATCCTTTGTAAGTTTGGTTAACATACTCGCCTTTCACTACAATATTGTCAGTGATGAACCAGCCAGCTCCGATTTGAACCCGGTCTTGACTAACTGGGGTGAGTGTGCCTGCAAAGAGGAGGTCACCTTTCACTTGGTTGTATTTACCACCTACGAAGATGTCTTCTGTTTTTCCGAAGCGGTAAATGAGCTCACCAGCAATTTGGTTGACACTACGCGAAGCTACTTCATTACGGGCACGACCGCTGCTAGTTTCAAAAGTACCAAAGAACTCTAGGCCATTCCACTTCACGAAGGGATTAATCATGATGGCAGTTACGGCATCGTTAAAGCCGGGAACAAAGTGGCCAGATAGGTGTGGATTGGCAGTACCAGCAGCAACGTTTTCCATAATAAGGTAGTAACGTGAGCCTGCCCGGTCACCATCATAGAGGTAATTCCGCTCAGAGCTAGCAGTATAGTAGGCTGAGCCAGTCAAACGGACACGGAGGTCATCGCTAAGCTGTTTGTCGTAACCCAATTTACCGTAGAAAGCAGGACTCATTTTGGAACTGTTGTCGAGGCTATCGAAAGTAGGTTTGGTGATCAAACCTTTGTTTTCACCTGAGCTTACTGCCACCATGGCGATGATTCCCATGGGGTTTTGAAATACGATTTCAGTACCAATTTGGGTATCGAAAGCATCCAATATCAGGTTGCCTACAAAAGGATTATAGAGTGCATTACCATTGTCTGTACGCCGGTAGTGGGCATCACCATAATTGATCTCCATGTGGCCGGCACGAATAGTCAGGAATTCCATGGCGCGGTCAACAACTGCACTATTAAGGAATTTCAGCTTGTCGAATTGCATATAACCGCCCTTTACCCAAGCTTCGCTATGGTGACGTGACGACAGATAGGTTATCAGGTTCAAACGGATACCATCGGCCAACTGAACATCGATATTCATATTGGCAGTGGCGAGGTTAAAGCCAGGAACGATGGCTTTGAGTTCGTTCAGATTTCGCGCAGTTGGTGTTGCATTTTCAGGGCGAGGATTAGCATTATTTTCGTGACTGAGTCCTTGAAACTGTAGTGCAAAATTACCCCCCAAACGAACTTTTACGCCTTCAAAAGGAACAGTATCTGTTTTTGTAGTTTCGAATACGTGTAGTCCTTTTTGATCGTAGGTACGGAAAAAATTGATAGGGGCTTGTTGAGCGAAAGCACTTGATGCAAAGGCAATGAATCCGACGAGGATTGCAAAGCTTAAACGAATCTTTCTCATAATTTTGGGTTTTGGTGGATGGTTAGATAGTATAGTGTTCGTGTTTTAATTGGCGTTTTAGGGCTTCATGATAATGTCAAAGCGAACAATGACCTCATCGCCGGTTTTAATGCTGCCCAACATAGCTGTGGGCGCAGCAATGCTAAAGCTGCTCATTTTGAGTTTATAGCTACCCCAAACTTCTATTTCGCTATTAGGCAGTAGTTTGGTGTAGACTGTCATTTGTATAGGGCGGGTAACGCCAGCTATGGTAAGGTCTCCAGTCGTCTTAATCTCTGTGACTTTGTTGGCCATTTCTATCGACTGAATTTGTTTCAGTCTAAAAGTGATGGTTGGATATTTTTCAGTTTTAAGGGCATCGAAGGTTTTACCATCCATGATGCTCCCTTTGTCACTTTTGATACTCCGTGCATCGGCAGTGAGTACCACAGCGCCGACGGTATTTACTAGGTTGTTTTCAACAGCAAACTGTGCCCTCAAACTGAGTCGGTGAACTTTGGTTTGCCAATCGTGGATGTTTGAGGTTCCTTCGATTACCATTTGGTGTGCCCTATTTTCGTAGGGCAACAAACCTTTGGCGGTTTGAGCGAACAATACAGCGGCTGTAAAAACAAAAAGTATACTCAGTTGAAATGTCCGGGCCAGGATATTTAGTCGTGTTGAGCTGTGGTGGTTTCTCATGGCGATTTCTGTTTGATGATATAAAGATACATATATCCGTTATTATCAAACAAATAAATTTAGACTTTTTTATCTATTATACATAAAAACAGTCTTTCAGGCACTTATACATAGAATAAAAAAGATATAATAAGGAAACCTATAATCGTACGGACCGAAATCAGGCCTTTGAGCGTTGAATTGCCCAGTTAAGTTCATTCAAAAATGACTGTAAACGTGGCTGCAACTTTTCTAAATCGTTGGCCTCCCCCAGCTCATTAAAGGTAGCCGCCACATTCGGAACAGGGAATTGTGCCGTAATAACGCTGGCTTTCATCTTCCATAATGTAAAAACCAAGGAAGTTATCACCTGGCTCCCTCCAAAATCACCATCCGACACCGTTATGATGCCTATGGGCTTATGATACCACTGGCTATACAATAAGTCGATTACATTCTTAAGTGATGCCGGATAACCACCATTGTATTCGGGTGTCACTATCAAAACGGCATCGGACTTTTCGATAGCAGAGGCAAAAGCCGCAACTTGAGGTGCCACTGTTTTCTGGAAGGCCAATCTTTCTTCGAAGATAGGAAACTGTAAAGTGGCTAAATCTTGGATGTTAACGGATTTACCTGCCTCCTTTTCCAGCTGATTTTTAAAAAAAAGCGCTACACGGTGGCTGTTGCGTCCTTGCCGGACACTGGCAGATATAATTTCAATATGAGGCATAGGAAAGAAGCTGAGCCATAAATATGGCGAAT
>JBDNIH010000349.1:0-1043 GCA_041688385.1 Bacteroidia bacterium | reverse complement strand
TTTGCATTAGGTTGGGCAAAAAAAAACAGGCTATTGCCTGTTTTTACTTTCCTTTTTCGCTTTTTTATCAGCTCGTTTTTCTTTGAGGCTTTTGGAAGATTCTTTCTTCACCTCTTTCTGGACGGATTTTTCTTTTGACATAGCAGGATTCTTTCCCTAAAGTTGGGACATTTAACGCACAGCTACAATTGTTTTTTTCTAAAGAAAAACGCGGTCTTTTTCAACTTGATTACCCAAAGTTTGGTACATTCAAATTCTAAACCCCAGCAGTATATGAAAAAGGCAATGAAACCCGTTCTGGTGCTTGCGGCAGCATCTTTTATGTTTACTTCGTGTATGGGCAGTTTTGTCTTAACTAAAAAAGTGTACAATTGGAATGAGGGAGCGTCATCAAACAGATATGTCAATAATTTGGTGTTTTGGTTGTTGGCAAGTATTCAAGTTTACAGCGCTACTTTGTTTATTGATGGTGCTATTCTGAATTTAATCGAATTCTGGAAAGGGAGTAATCCATTGGCATTTGCCCCTGACTATGAAGGAACAGATCGCCTAGCTTATAATGGAAAAGTTTATGAGCTTGAAAGCCGTATTGGCAAACTAGTTATTAGGGAGCTGGATGGTGAAACATTGTTGGCCATGGAGAAAGCAACAGATGGCACGTGGATGGCATTGAACGGTGCGGAAAAACGCCCGATGTTTCGTGAAGATGGCGACAGGGTTACCTTTTACCAAGGTTCCATAGCTATTGAAATGGAACAAGCAAATGTTCAACCTGCGAGTCCATTCAGTCAGCACAGCACCGCTGCTTGGGCATCACGCTAAACCATGTAGATTGTAAATACTGGCCGGCAGCTGCAAAGCTGCCGGCTTTTTTGTGAACTATGCCATGGGCTTTTGCATAATCACTATTTTTGAAGGAATAGCCTCTGTTATGTTCAAAATTGGAATTAGCCTGTGCCTGATATTAACGTTGTGTAATAGTGAGACCTATGCCCAACAACCATCTTTTTTCACCCAAAACGGCTTTAAAGGTGCTCGGGATG
>JBDNIH010000348.1:0-1740 GCA_041688385.1 Bacteroidia bacterium | reverse complement strand
AGCATTGGGGCGTTTTTGCGTTTGTCGCCTTTGGGGCAGAGGTCGCACTTTTTCATATTTGCGAAGCGCGAACCGGCCGGATAACCTTTGAGATTAGCTTGTAATTCGCCTTTTACCATTTTCACTTCAACAAGCATCCAAGGTTTGCCGTCGCGTGGGTCAGGGATAAGCCAGGTGCCTTCGGGATTAAATTTAGGGCCTTGGGCAAGTGCTTCAGGCACACTGTGTACCATCGTTATGCCGCCAACAAGCAGTAAGCCAACCGTTAGGAGGAAAGTGGAAGTTAATTTTTTCATTTTGCTTTTTTTATGCGCGCAATGTCTTCGAGTGGTACTTCGTTGTGCTCTTTTACATGCGCAACCCAACCTTCGAGATGTGGAAAAAGTATTTCAAATATTGCTGCGGTAGCCAAGGCATCGCCTAAGGCGCGGTGGCGGTTTTCGATGGCGATGCCTAAGCCTTCGGCCAAACGACCAAGAGAGTAGGAGGGCTGTTCAGGTATAAATTTCCGACTTTTTTTGAGTGTGCAGAGTTTGGGGGCATCCAAATCATAGCCAGCAGCTTTGAGTTCGTGCTTTAGGAAATTGTAGTCGAAGTTTACATCGTGCCCAACTATCACACAGCCGGCAATTTCACGCCAGATTTCATGTGCAATTTCATGGAATAAGGGAGCTTCTGCAACCAGTTCTTCAGTAATACCAGTGAGTTGTACCACAAAGGGCGGAATGGGCACCTCTGGTCTCACTAAACTACTCCAAGTGGAGAGCACTTGCCTGCCGTCGTGTTTCACGATGGCGAGCTCCATAATCCTATCGGCGGGAAATTTGCTGCCGGTAGCTTCTATATCAATGACGGCGTAAATCAATGCGCAAAAATACACGGGAAATGTGAATTGATACTTAATATTGAGTTAACCCTTTTCTTCTAATTTTGGATGATGCGTTATTGGTCTATTTTATTGTGTTTAGGGATGTTGTCGGCCTGTGTGGATCAAGCACAACACCGGGCCAAATATGTTAAAATAGATGGCAGCAGCACTGTATTTCCAATTACGGAAGCGATAACAGAAGATTTTTACGAAGCTAATCCACAATATAAAGTAGTTGTGGGCATCTCAGGAACAGGAGGGGGTATACGGAAATTGTGCCGTGGCGATATCGATTTGTGTAATGCTTCCAGGCCCATCGAGCCCAAAGAATTGGACGCTTGTTATGCTGTTGGGCTCGAAATACTCAGCTTACCACTGGCTTTCGATGGTATCGTAATCGCCGTGCCTAAGAGCAATAGCTGGGCACAAAACATTAGATTAAGCGAGTTACGCCAACTCTGGGAGCCAGCAGCACAAGGAAAAAACATCTACTGGAGCGATTTACGACCGGAATGGCCAAAACTGCCTGTACAACTTTTTGGCGCTGGAAGCAGTAGTGGTACCTACGACTTCTTCACGGAGGTGGTTATAGGTAAGGCCCGCAGCAGCAGAGGTGATTATACGTCCAGCGAAAGCGATAACATCATTGTTCAAGGTTTACTCGGCAGTAGAGGCGGTTTGGCTTACTTCGGTTATACCTATTTTATCGAAAATGCCGAGCGACTAAGGGCTTTGCCTGTGATTGATGACATACACGGTGGTGTGGTAGCGGTAGCGCCCAACGACCAATCGATTGCCGACGGCAGCTACAAGCCCTTCCGCCGTACCCAGTATATGCTTATTACCAACAAGGCCTTGGAACGCGATAACGT
>JBDNIH010000347.1:0-2003 GCA_041688385.1 Bacteroidia bacterium | reverse complement strand
TTAAATGCGCCATTCGTCGATTTATATACCGATCGTTCGCTACGACCGGTGGTAACGCGAGCCGGTGATTATATTACCTACAATGCCTGGAACTGGAATGATAATTCCAGCCAATATTCAGGCTACGATGAAGTTTTAATGCGGAGGTTGATGTTAGGTTTGGACGGCAATTTTACAACGCCAACCGTAACACTTCCAAGTAGTGATTTTCTATTTGCAAATTTTCAAATACCTATACCAACTGACCAGGAATATTATCTTGTGAGCGACGGGAATGTTTCAAACCAGCAGAATGATATTGTTTCGATTGCTGGTACTACCGATCATGCTTATTTCGCTTTTGTTCATGTAGGAAGTGGCTCTGATAACATCGTTTTCAAACGAACTGCACAGAGTCCAAATACTGCAGTACGCAAAGCGCCTCTTACTGCTCAAATAATTGAAGAAAAGGAGAAATCGATAATCTACCCTAACCCTACTCAAGGAGAATTGTGGGTCAATAGTCCAGAGAAAATTGCATTGCTAAAAATTATTGGCTTAGAAGGCAAACTCCTGCTTCAACTTACCAATTTGAATATGAAGCAATCCAAGTTAAACTTAGCTGATGTTACATTAAAACCTGGTTTATTTCTTTTAGAAATAACGGATGAAACTGGCAAAACCACCCATCACAAAATTCTATATCAACCTTGAGATTTATTGCCTTATATCTTTTGATTTGGCTGTTTCCCCTTGTTGTATCAGCACAAGGGGAGGCAGCCAATTGGGTAATGTTTGGCGGTAGAATTCAGTTCTGGCCGACACATAATTGGGTGCCGGTCAGCAACCCGCTACCACTAAATTTTCATGAAAAAATTAGCATGAGTTCATGTGATGGAAGACTTATTTGGCACCTAGCAATGATTCAGGAACAGGGTAGTGCGTACAGGCTTTACGATTCACTAAATGTAGCGCTATTGACGAATATTAGAGTGTGGGGGAATAACCGAATTTTCTGCGTGAATGCAAGCGACACTTCCTGGCTGATTGCCGAAGCTGGGCCCAATGCCAATCTCAGCTTAACAAGAACGCCGAGATTATTGAAGCTCAGTTTGGGGTCAGGAGTAAATTTCCAGCAAGTTGCCCATTTAAATACGTTTAATATGGAAGGGTTTAATGTTACTAAACGCGATTCCTTGTATGCTTATTGGATGGTTTATTATGACCAAACTAACAGCAGAATGGTAAGTATGCCTTTTGACGAATTTGGTTTTTACCCTGCTAACAATGTGTATTCCGACACGATTACAAGGCCTTTTTTATTTACACATGCCAACCGAATTGAATTTTCGAGTTCAGGTGAAATATTAGCCATGGCTGATTACAATTCTAATATATTACACTTATGGCGATTTAATAAAACAACCGGTGTTTTATCTCAGCACCTGGAAATGAACCTCGCCTCTTTATTGGGGTTAAGCCTATGGCACCAGAGGTTATTGACCTTGTGTTTTTCACAAAATGGCACCAAAATATATGTGAAAGCCAGTGGTGTTTCAACAAATGGAGCCAATGGTTTTTATCAACTCGACATCAGAAGTTGGGATACTACTCAAATACTTAATTCTATTCAATACCTAGGTCAAGCGGGAAGAATTTATACCTGGCCCACTATAGCACCTGATGGCAATATTTATTTTAATAGTTTTTCAGATTTGTACGGAGACACATTGTCGTATGGTAGACTAACACATACCGATTCAGTTTTCCAATCTTCCTACCTAACAAATAGATTATACGACTTCAGCCTCAGATCATTAGCAGGTGCTAATATAGGATTACATAATCGGCTTCCAACTAGTCCGTCATTTTTGCTCAACCCCAACCGCTACAGCATAGTAACTCAAAACCATTGTTTAGGCGATAGTACGCGGCTGAGTTTGTACGATTACCAAAACCTCGATACGGTGGTTTGGGATTTTGGAGATGGCAGTCCGGGTACCAGTGCTTTTGCGCCTGCGCAT
>JBDNIH010000346.1:0-2003 GCA_041688385.1 Bacteroidia bacterium | reverse complement strand
GTCGTCGTAGACTCCATATCCGTCAAACATCAGTTCATCGAGGTCGGAGTTTTCGATGACGATATCGCTTATCCAACCTGCGCGACCGTCAATGGCCATCATCAATTCGCACATGCCTTCTGTGCCGAAATCACCGTATAGACGGTTCACAATCAGTCCGCATAGGTGCTGCCGGTACATATTCTCCATCTCCGGCCCATTGGAGATGAATTCTCCAAGCCAAACAGCTAATTCTTGCCCGGATTGCTCCTCGCTGTCGTCGTGGCCATCAGACTGTTCCGCGTAACTGTTGTCATCTGACATCTGCGCCACCGTTCTGTATTGTTCCCGACCAAACAATGATAACGTTTTTTTTATTGTGAAAAAGAAAGGATGATATCTTCGGCCAATGCTTTACGCTGACTTACCCATGAGTGCGAATCCATCGAAGCCAAAGCGCGCTCATCAGGCGGAGCGTCGCGGTAATGGTCGAGGTACTCTACAATCGAATTATAAGAACTCCATCCATTGAACCCGTAGGCCGCGCCGTTGTTTTGATTCCCGTAAATTCCACGCACGAGACTCAGGACTTTATCTCTGTTCCCAGTTTGGCGAACAGTCGCGGACTTCTCGGCCGGGAACACATTATCCAATAGCGTGGTGAATTGTTTTGAGTTCGCAGGGACTTTGATGGACAGCATTTTCTCCGCCGTCTTGGTGAACGACTCACTCCAAGCCGTAGAGATTTCCAGGACATGCTGTGCGTTCTCAAGAGCGTTCTCCAGGTTCCGGGTGTGACGGGCTGTGAAAATACGCTTTGACTGCTTCATCCCGGCGATTACGGTATTGCGACAGACTACTCGGATGTTGGTAAATGCAAATGTTACGGGAATTTTTCCGTTGTGGCTATTTCTTACAAGTAGATATCTGTCAATGACGTCATCTATGCCGTTCGGGTCGATTACCAAGCTGCCCAGGTCAAGGCATGCAAAAAACTCGGCTCCTTCATCGAGCACGCCGCATGTATCCACTACTGTGTCCCCCTTGGAAGCACCAACAATGTCAAGCGCGTAATTTAGGCACTCAGCGTTCTGCACGACGTTGTATCTTGAACCCACAACGGCAAGTCCATCGAATGTTCCATCATTTGGATTCACCCGTACAGTTGCGCGTGCACCCTCGATTATCACGGGAGCGTTGTCACTGTTTAGTATGAATGCACCCGCATCATCAACTGCGGCTATTTTCGTAGTGACCACGTCAAAGTCTGCCTGCGCTGCTGTGAGCATGGCTTCAGCGGTTTGCAGCCCCTGCATGCTTACGCCGAGTCTATGCCACGGTATTTCTCGGTTTGAAAAAGCCATCTTGGCCTTGCCGTCTTTATCTAGCTCAAGTCCGTGCGCCATTTTCATTTCCTCGTTCCGTTAGATTTATCTGAACTCCAGCATAGCCGTGTTCCCTTGCCGGTGGCGATACTCAATCAGGAATAGAGTCCCCTTACGGCTATTGCGCGGCTTACAGACACCCAGTAAATTTCCGAAGCCCGGAGCGGGGCTGTTAGGAAGCGAATAGCCTTCCGTCTTTACAGGTTCTTAAACTTGCGAACGTGCCGCTGGATTTTGGCGAGCGCAGGGCAGTCTATATCTTTGAGTGACCAGCCGTACTCGTCTAGTCGGTCAGCGAAGGCGTGCCAGTCGATAGGCTCATCATCATCGAACCAGCCCTCTAACACTTCCTCGGCAGCGGTCAAGCACTCCTCGGTTACGTCGAGCGCAGTTTGGATTATCGTCGCCATTAGATTTGATTAAACTCTCGCCACAGGTCGCCTAGCCCTTTTGGATAGTTCGGCTCACGCCTCTTGCGCTTGGCTGGTGCTTTTTTTACGGCTTTCTTTTTTGCTGGCATTTAATGCCCCCTCTAGTTGTTGGTACTACTACCCTACTTCACCGACAGGCAGAATATTTTGGCTGCGTGGGGAGCCCCGCTGCTGGAGAGTTTAACTTGAGCGTTTGCTGTCTACCCAT
>JBDNIH010000012.1:0-1329 GCA_041688385.1 Bacteroidia bacterium | reverse complement strand
TATATGTTTGGGTTTGTCGGCTTTTAGCAGTTTTATTGCCTTTTTCCGCCAAATAACATCTATGCCTAAGGATAAAACACGGTTTAATAAATCGTAACGCCCCGAAATATTATCGAACATGGTAGCGACCTGTTGCTTTTTGCTCCCTTCCTGCTTTGGGTAAGGTTTAACGATTTCTGCCATTTTCTGAGTTTATTGCAAATATAGACAATGCCAGCCGCCCTTTGTTTCGTAGAAGCCTTGGCTTGTTTTTAACGTATCTTTGATGGATGAAGATCAAAAGCTGTCGTTTCGAAAAAAGTAGTGCCAAAATGAGTGAGTTACCGGCTCATAGCAAACCGGAATATGCCTTCATCGGTCGCTCCAACGTTGGGAAATCTTCCTTGATAAATATGCTTACCGGACAGAAAAGTCTCGCGAAAACTTCTGCCAAACCGGGAAAAACGCAGCTGATCAATCACTTCATGATTAATGAGCAGTGGTACCTCGTCGACCTACCGGGTTACGGTTACGCCAAAGTATCCAAGGGCAAACGCGAAGACTGGGAAAAGATGATCCGGCATTATCTCACGAAAAGAGAAAACTTGGTGTGTATTTTCCAACTCATCGACGGTAGACTCTCACCACAGGCCAACGACTTAGAATTCGCCAATAAACTGGGAGAGTACGGGGTTCCCTTTGTGGTTGTGGTAACCAAAACCGACAAATTGGGTGGTACAACCATTCAAGCCAATGTAGCTACGTATAAAAAGGCCATGCTCGAACATTGGGACGATTTACCCGCCTTTCACCTCAGCTCCACTGTGACCGAACGCGGAAAGGAAGAAATTCTGAATTTTATCGAACAGTGTAATGTAAGTTATGCGGCCAATCCTCCAGAGATTCAGCCCAGACCTACTGTTTGATCATTTTTCCAGCACCGAGCCAACCCATTTCATCTCGCCACTCCAGCAAATACAATCCTTGTGGCAATCCTTGTAGAGAGATTTGTGTGCTGAAATTTGATTCCACTTGAAATTCATGGCTAGCAACTATTTTGCCTTCCAAGTTGCGCAAACGCAAACTTACTTGGTGCGGTAAACGCGCCTCACACCAGATCGCCATCATTTCTTGATTCAAGGTGCTAAAACCGAGCGTAGGTCTTTCAATTTTTGATACTGCAACGCTGACATCGCCTGCCAGGCGTACCGCCAATTTAATGGTTACAGGCAAATGGTCAGAAGCTATCGCCAGGGCATTGGCAACAACCGGTGGTACTTGTTGGTTGCTCGGAGAGTTAACCGCACCATTAAACCGTATGCCATCATTACCAACGACCAAGTACGAACC
>JBDNIH010000098.1:0-19942 GCA_041688385.1 Bacteroidia bacterium | reverse complement strand
GAGGTTCACGAAGGCGACGGTTCACGAAGGCGACGGTTCACGAAGGCGACGGTTCATAGAATTAGCATCAGGCATTGAGTCATATCGGCGTTTATCGAGGATTTGAGATGTTTTAAAGATGAAGGCTAAAATTTTCTCGAGGAGTACAACTCCAGTTAAACGGTGTTTTTTGGCTAGGCGGTGGTTGAGCGGAGCCGAAACCATGAATTCTGTCTAAATTCGCCCATGTTTCGGCGCGACCACCCCTTTTTCCCCTATCTCATCTTATTGGCTCTTTCTTTCATTTGGGGGAGCTCGTTTATACTCATGAAACGCGGACTGGAAGTTTTCAGTCCTGTACAAGTGGGGGCTTATCGCCTGAGCATTGCTGGATTGGCCTTGCTGCCCATCGTTATTCGGCATTGGGGGCCATTTTTGAAATCGAAATTGAAATATTTTGCCATTGTAGGTTTGGTTGGCAATGGTGTTCCTGCTTTTTTATTTGCTACTGCTCAAACGAAACTAAATAGCTCAACCGCAGGAGCATTAAATGCGCTTACCCCGCTTTTTACACTTTTGATTGGGGTTTGGTTGTTTCAAAACAGACTGACTTTATCCAAAAGTTTAGGTGTAATTATCGGTTTGCTCGGTGCGCTCATACTCATTGTATTGCGTGCGAATGGTTTGGCCGAACCACACTGGGCCTATGGACTCTTAATCGTGTTGGCTACCGTGATGTATGGTACTAGTGTGAACACGGTTGGTAAATATTTACGTGATGTTCGTCCGATGGTGACCGCCGCGGTGCCATTGGTATTGGCTGCCACACCATCTGTGATTTTGTTGTTCAGCACCGATTTTGTGGAACGTTTGGCGCAACCCGGAGCGTGGAGTGCTTTGGGTTATATCAGCATTTTGGGCTTGTTGGGCTCGGCGGCATCCTTGGTGGCGTTCAATAAGCTTATTCAGATTACCAGTCCTATTTTTGCCTCTACTACTACCTATCTCATGCCCATCGTTGCCCTTTTTTGGGGTTTGTTGGATGGCGAAGCATTTGGCTGGCCTCAACTTTTGGGGATGTTTTCGATATTGGTGGGTATTTGGCTGGTGAACCGTAGGCGACAAGTAACTACACGTTGATGGCATCGGTCGCATTTCATTTGCGCCCCGTGGCCGAAAGTGATATCCCTTATTTTCAGCAAGCGCTTACCGACCCATGCGTGCTGCGATTTATGGGTGTGAAATTCACCACAGATGCGCCTGGTAGGGAGCAGTGGGACTGGTATGTCAGCGAAATGACAGCTGCTACTGGTTATTTTATGGCCGTTGAGCTTGCGGCGCCTTCAACTTTTGCAGGTGTATTGAGTATGTCTGGTTATCAGGCTGATAATAAGTGTGGTGAGCTAGGCTATTGGTTTTTGCCTGAGTTTTGGGGCAAGGGATTGGCTAAGGCGGCCTTACCCTTATTCATCGCGCAGCTCCATCAAAAATTTGATTTACATCGACTCACCGCCAATATTGAAAATGACCACCATGCCAGTCGTGCCTTGCTGTTGCATATAGGTTTCAGCTCCGAAGGCATACAGCGCGACACTGAAAGGAAGGAAGATCGCTGGATACAGCTGGAGCACTTTGGGAAATTGTTTTGAGGAGTGCGCTTGATATTTGGGCGAACAGCTTGTCCTCGTTCCGATTGGAGGACGGCCTGTCCTTGTTCCGATTGGAGGACGGCCTGTCCTCGTTCCGATTAATGGGGTCTGGTTTTTAGCTTTTCCCATGCGGAATCGGACGGACGGCCGTTTTTAGGATGTTTTGCAGTTATGTGTTTTTTGGCTTGGCTTGGCCTTGTTCTGTTGGGTCCGGATTTTTTCTTTTCCTATTTGGACTCGGACGGACGGCCGTTTTTAGGATGTTTTGGCGTTGTGTGTTTTTTGGCTTGGCTTGGCCTGTCATCGTTCTGGTGGGCGGGGTACAGTTTTTGGCTTTTCCTTTGCGAACTCGGACGGAGGGCCGTTTTTAGGAGGTTTCGGGGCCGTGTTTTTTGCTAGTGGCTATTGAATTATACTTATTAGCAGCTGTATACTAGGTAGTTAGGTTTTATGCTGCTGGTTTCTAATGTCAAGTAAGTAATATTTTAAACTAAAATGTAATATTTTGTTTAATGTTTGATGTAAAAAGATAAACTTTTGACGTTCAATCGAAAAATTATGGATTATATTCTTACAATCAATATATATTGGTATAAATATATATTGAAATGTAAAACGTATTTGTTTAATTTCAGTTTCAAATACACCTAAAAATTTGTTGCTTATGAAAACAGCTTACATTTTATTGACATCTACCCTTCAACCAGGGGATGTTACAGGATTCACATTCTTCGTGGGTCTAATGGCCATGTTTGCCGCATCCGTGTTCTTCTTCTTTGAAAGAAGTAATGTTGATGGCAAGTGGAAAACGTCATTGTTGGTTAGTGGTTTGATTACCATGATAGCAGCCGCGCATTATTATTACATGCGTGATTTCTATTTGGCAGCCATTGCGAACAACGCCATCGAAGGTGCGACCTTTATCAACCCTTCGCCTACCCAGTTCCGCTACATCGACTGGACACTTACTGTGCCTTTGATGTGTGTTGAGTTCTACTTGTTGCTCAAGCCATACGGTGCGAAGCAGTCGTTACTTGCCAAGATGATTGGTTATTCTTTGGTAATGCTCGTAGCAGGTTATATAGGCGAGGCGTATGCACCAACTGCTGCTAATCCAGGTATGCATTCCATCATGTGGGGTGTGATTTCTACCATTGGTTGGGCAGGTATTGTGTACGAAGCAACTGCGGGTAGTGTAGCCCAAATGGCAAAAGCCTCTGGTGATGCTAATTTGCAGAATGCTATTCGTTTGCTCCGCAATTTCGTTTTAATCGGTTGGGCAATCTATCCAATCGGCTACATGTTGATGCCAGGTAACTTGCTTGCTGGTTTCAGCGGTTCATTGAATATCGATTTGTTGTACAACATCGGTGACGCAGTGAATAAAATTGGTTTTGGTCTGGTAGTTTACCAAATGGCCATCACTTCCTCTAGAAAGACATCAGCTGCATAAGCGATTGTGTCTAATACTAACCCGCGTTGATTCATCAACGCGGGTTTTTTTATGCCCTGTCTTCGTTTAGGTGAACGGACGGCTAGCAATAGCACGAAAGTCAATGGCGGAGTGGGCAGAAAGTGCCCGTGAAAATAGATCGGTACATCGTGACACAAAATATTACCGTTAAATCGGAGGCTGTAGAAAACATTGAAGACAAAAGCGCGCAGAGGAACGTGGATCTGCTGCGCAAAACCTGAGTTGCCGCATGTATACCAGTTATGATTTTCCGGAATTAAATTTGGTGAAACCCCAACGCATCGCCGAAAGGACTAAAAATGCACGCATCGCAGGAGAGCAGTTTGCCAATGATTCACAAGCGCAATTGTTTAAAATTTAAACAGCCTCTCAAGGACAAATAACGATAATCGGAGCCTATTACAAGGAAGAAGAAATCAGCAAAAAACCTAAGGAGCCTTATATACAGAAGGCCAGGGTGGTGAGCACCGTTGTTTTTTTCCTAGGATAAGGAATTCAAATGGGCCAAGTGATTTTTGCGCTTCTTTATAATTTGTTGCAGGCATGAAGTGAAGCGAACTGACTGCTGTTGCTTCGCCATCGCCAAAAGTCTCCAGCCAGCCACCAGATTTCTATAAAAAAGGCAGTTCAAATATTAAATACCTGGCACTAAATACTGCTCACGGGGCAATTCGCCCATACATCCTTGGAAACGGAATGGTTTCGCGTACATGGGGTAGCTTGCAGGTCCAGGCCACCAAACGTTCGAGTCCGAGGCCGAAGCCGGCATGTGGCACTGAGCCGTAACGGCGGAGGTCGAGATACCATTCAAAGGCCGACATCGGCAGTTGGTGCTCGTGTATTTTTTCGATGAGGAGTTCTAAATTGGTTTCACGTTCGCCACCACCTACAATTTCACCGTAGCCTTCGGGTGCCAATACATCTACTCCTTTCGCCCAGCGGTGGTCGTTTTCGTCGCGTTTCATATAAAACGCCTTCACT
The DNA here is from genome assembly GCA_041688385.1 of Bacteroidia bacterium. Taxonomy (GTDB): domain Bacteria; phylum Bacteroidota; class Bacteroidia; order UBA7662; family UBA7662; genus UBA7662. Next base: position 15,859 of record JBDNIH010000098.1, on the reverse strand, counting down.
TCGTGCGGCCAGTTGTACACCATTATGGGGGTGTTGAAGAGGCGGGTAAGCACGGTTTCGTCGGAGCCGCCGAAGTCGTTGCCCATTTGGAAGTCTTTGGCGCTTTTCAGCCAAAGCGGAATATTTCGTCCAGCTTCTTCCTGTTCACTAAGTTCTTCTTTTAGTTGCTGCACTTTGGATTGGTGGAAGCCTATTTCGCCTTTTTTCATTCCTGGAGTGGCCATTTTGGCATCTCTGTCCTTGATTTCGGCTTGAATGGCTTCAATACGGGCCTGAACAGCCACCAAATCGGCTTCTAGTGTTTTGACGGCATTTTTGCCATCCACTTCCAGCTCACCTTTCAAAATTTTAACGGCATCTTCATAGGTGATGCGCGGGAAAGGTTCGGTGATTTGCTTTAAGACCGTGGTATCCCGGCCAATCATTTCGAGCTCTTGGGTGTTTTTGTCGAGTACTGTGAGGACCACAAAACGTAAAAACCGTTCGATGGTGTCCATATTCATTTTGAGATCATGGAAGGCCATTTCGGGCTCTATCATCCAGAATTCGCTGAGGTGACGGCGGGTTTTCGACTTCTCGGCACGAAAAGTTGGACCAAAAGTGTAAATTTTGCCGAAGGCCATCGCGAGGGCTTCGCCGTACAGCTGGCCACTTTGACTGAGATAAGCTGGTTCGCCGTAAAAATCTGTTTCGAAAAGGGTAGAGGTGCCTTCAACCGCATTTCCGGTGAAGATGGGGGCGTCGGTTTGGATAAATCCTTCTCCCTGAAAAAACGTATGGATGGCCATGATGATGGTATTCCGGATGCGGAGTATGGCCCATTGGCGTTTGCTACGCAACCAGAGGTGGCGGTGGTCCATAAGAAAATCAATCCCATGTTCTTTCGGGCTGATGGGGAAATCTTGAGAGATATGAATGACTTCGAGTCCCGTGACTTGGAGCTCGTGTCCGCCAATCTGGCGTTCGTCGGCGACGATCAGGCCGGTGATGATAACCGAACTCTCTTGGCTGAGGCGTTTGGCATCTTCGAAGAGGGCAGGGCTAACTTTATTTTCATCGACCACACACTGACAAATGCCGCTACCATCGCGCAGAACCAAAAAAACAAGGCCTTTGCCTGTTCTTTTACCCAGTATCCAGCCTTTGAGGGTAGCTTCCTGACCTACAACCTCTTTTAAACGTTCGATCGTCATAAAAATGCTGATTTTAAAAATCGGGCTAAAATAGGCAAATAATGGGTTTCAATCGTATTTTTATCACAAATCAACCGTGACCAACCTATGCTTAGGCAATCGCTTCAGCAGAAACTCTTACAAAAGCTCTCCCCGCAGCAGATACAGTTTATCAAATTGTTGCAGGTACCCACCGCTATGCTCGAGCAGCGCATCAAAGAAGAGCTCGAAGAAAATCCGGCCTTGGAAGAGGGAGTGCATGAAGATACAGACCCCCGCGACGAATACAGCGACCTCGATGCAGAGCGCGAACCTGACAAACAAGATGAAGAATACAGCGAAGAGTCGTCGCCCGACGATATCGACGTAAGTGGTTATCTCGACGACGATACCCCTGATTACAAATACGACGACGGTAACTATTCCGCCGACGATGACGACAAAGATTTGCGCCCCGCAGTGGTGATGGTAACCAGTTTCCACGAGCAGCTAATGGACCAGCTCGAGATGAGCGATCTCACCGAAAAGGAATATATTATCGGCCGGCAGTTGGTGGGCAGCATAGACGAAGATGGTTACCTCCGCCGCCCCCTCGAAAGTGTAGGCGATGACCTGGCTTTTACCGCCAATCTGATGTGTGAGGAAGTCGAAATTGAGCAGATGTTACACAAAGTGCAGCAGTTTGAGCCTGCCGGAGTGGGTGCCCGCGACCTAACCGAGTGTTTGCTGCTTCAATTACGCCGGAAAAAGCAGAGTATCCATGTGCAGCATGCCATCAGCATACTCTCCAAATACTTCGACGAATACACCAAAAAACATTTCGATAAAATTGCGCGCCAACTGGGTTTAGATGAAGAAAGTATGCGTTTAGCGCACCAAGAAATCATCCGCCTCAACCCGCGGCCTGGCAACACACAACAAGACAACAGCAAGGTGATGCACGTCATTCCCGACTTCATCATCCACAACGAAGAGGGGGAGCTGCATCTCCGTCTCAACAGCCGCAATGCCCCGGAATTACGCATCTCTGAAACCTACAAAGACATGATGCGGCATTACGAAAAGGCCGAAAAGAAGGACAAGAAGATGAAAGAGGCCGTGAGTTTTGTCAAACAAAAGCTCGACTCGGCCAAGTGGTTCATAGATGCCGTGAAACAACGCCAACACACGCTGTTGAGCACCATGGATACCATCATGACCCATCAGTACGAATATTTCCTCACCGGCGACCAGACCAAATTGAAACCGATGATTTTGAAAGACATCGCGGATGTGGTTTTGTTAGATATTTCGACCATTAGTAGGGTGGCTAACAGCAAATATGTGCAGACCGAATTCGGTACTTTTTTGCTGAAGAGCTTTTTCAGTGAAGGCATCATGACAGATAGCGGCGAAGAAGCATCGAGTAAAGAAGTGAAGCAAATTTTGACGGATTTGATAGGGGTTGAAAAGAAAAAAAACCCGCTTTCCGACGATAAACTTGGCCAGCTCCTCAACGACAAAGGCTACAATATCGCCCGCCGTACAGTGGCCAAGTACCGCGAACAGCTCGGTATCCCCGTCGCCCGTTTACGTAAGGAGCTTTGATGCGGACTTTGGCTTTATTTGTTTCGGGCTTATTTCATCCCCTTTTTTTGCCTACCTATATGGCCGCTTTCGCCTTTTGGATGAAGCCACATGCCTCTTTTTATTACGATGGCGCAATGCAGATTTATATTTTGCTCCAAGTTTTTGCGATAAGTACCGTTTTGCCTATGGCTGCACTTTTGCTGCTTATTTGGTGGAATAAAGTAAGCGACATTATGGTCGGTTCGCGCAGCGAAAGGAGCGTGCCTTATCTCATCAATGCCCTTTGTTTGGCAGCCCTTTATTTCAATTTCCGTAAGCTCGGTCTGGCCGATTTTATTACAGGCAGTGTGCTGGGTGCGATGATTTCGGTGATGGTGGCCTATGTCATCAATATGAAATGGAAAATCAGTGCCCACGGCATTGGTATGGGTGGGGCTTTGGGTATGGTGTTGGCTTTATCGGCGGAATTTACGCGCCCTTTTATGATTCCACTGCTCATTGTTATTGTACTCGCCGGTTTGGTGGGTAGCAGTCGTTTGTTTTTGCAAGCCCATACACCCGGCCAGCTGTACGCCGGTTATGTGGTTGGACTGCTCAGTCTTTATATTTGTCTCTCTATTTGAAAAATCCGCTTATGTACAATAGCCTATTGCTCGATATCCAACAAGGTGTGGGTACCATTACCCTAAACCGCGCCGATGTGTTTAACGCTTTCAACGACGAGCAGAGCTATGAGCTGCAAGACGCGCTAAAACAAGTCGCTAAAAACGACGAGGTGCGTGTTGTAGTACTGACGGGTGCAGGCAAAGCTTTTTGTTCAGGGCAAGATTTGAAAGCAATTTCGGGTGCTGAAAAACGCAGTCTAGAAGACTCGTTGCACAAACGATATAACCCCATCATCCGGGCGATGCGGAATTTGCCCAAACCAATCGTTGCGCGGGTAAACGGTGTCGCTGCTGGTGCCGGTTGTTCGCTTGCCTTGGCGTCAGATATCATCGTGGCTGCCGAAAGTGCTAAGTTTATTGAGGTATTCGTGAATGTTGGCCTTGTCCTCGACAGTGGCTCTTCCTATTTCCTGCCACGTTTGGTTGGGTCGGTCCGTGCCTTTGAAATGAGCACCATGGCCAGCCGAATCAGCGCACAGCAGGCACTCGACTGGGGCATGATTAATAAAGTAGCTCCTGATGCCGAGCTGGATGCTGCTGTACAAGTATATACCGACTATTACCGTAACGCGCCCACTAAGGCCATTGCGATGATGAAAAAGATGCTCAATAAAAGTTTCCAGTCCGATTTGGATACTATGCTCGACTACGAAGCCCACTGTCAGCAAATTTCCGGTAATTCCGACGATTACAAAGAAGGTGTGAAGGCATTTAATGAGAAACGAAAGCCTGTTTTTACTGGCAAATAATATCGCTTTATTGCTAAATCCTTGGGTGCACACGCTTTGCCGACTACGAATGTCATGTATGGTACTGACCATACGCTTTGCCGACCACCGGTGTTTTGGTGGTTTATTACTTTACCTCAAACCGAAGCAGCTCTTCACCATCTAGATAACCGCGTAGTTCGTCTCCAATTTTAACGGGGCCAACGCCTGCTGGGGTGCCGGTATAAATCAGGTCGCCCTGGCGCAGACTAAAATAGCGCGACACAAAAGTGATGATTTTATCAAAGGGAAAAAGCATGTCGGAAGTGTTTCCGACTTGTTTGCTTTCGCCGTTGATTTTAAGCTCTAAATGCATATTTAAAGCGTCAAAATTAGCTTTGGGTCGGAGCTCACCCAAAACAGCAGAATGATCAAATCCTTTGGCTAATTCCCAGGGTAGCCCTTTGTTTTTTAGCTGTGTTTGCAGTTCACGGGCGCTGAAGTCGATGCCTAGGCCAACTTGATCGTAATAATCGGGTGCAAACTTTTCAGCGATGTGTTTCCCGTTTTTGCATACGCGTAAAACAATTTCTAGCTCATGGTGTATTACGCCCAAATGATCTGGTAAATAAAAAGCTTTTCCGTCTTTTAATAACGCACTATCGGGCTTCAGAAAAATGACCGGTTCGGTGGGGATGTCGTTTTTTAGCTCTTTGGCATGGTCGGCGTAGTTGCGACCTACACAGATGATTTTCATAAGTTCAAAAATAGCATAATTCAACTGCCCTGCGCACAGGGAATGCAGCTTTAAGCGTGGGCAAAAAAAAATGGGAAGCCGTTTCCCACTTCCCATTTTAATTCAGGTGTCTGGGTTTTATTGAACCACGATTTTTTCAAATCGTACAGCGTTCTCTTTTTTTAAGCGTAGGGTGTAAATGCCTTTGGCGTATTGAGCTACGCTGATGCGGTGTTCACCGGTAAACGTGGCACTGTGGTAAACCAGTTTGCCTTGCATATCACGCAACTCCAACGTAAGGGCTTCGGGGCTGTTTACAAACAATTCGTCGCGCACAGGGTTAGGGTAAACGTTCACTTGGCTCAAAATCAGCTCATCCATACTTACGGTAGTCAGGGTTATGCTGTTAGAGAAAGGCGATTGACAGTTGTTCGCTGAATAACGCACCGAGTATTCACCATTTTCTATCACCGTATAGGTCGGCTGATTGGCACCAAGTATGGGTAATCCATCTTTATGCCAAGCATTAAATTGGCTCGCCGAAGAACTTAATACGAGGCCGTTGCGTGTGATGGTGGCTGCTGGTGGGTTGGGGATGATGCCAAACGTATTGCTGGAGGCAGTTATGGCCACCGGATTGCTAGCTTGCAGGCGGTATCTGAAGCCATTCCCAGTAATGCCTGCCGGCAACAAAGCCAATAAGCTGTTAGACGGGAGGGTTGTCGTATTCAGTAATGTTTCAGCTCCTACGGAATCAATAAGTACCAGGGTGAAAATATTGGCAACATTAAAGGTTCCGAAAGTAGTAAAGCTCAGTAGTAAACCAGTTTCTGCACAAATTACGGGGGTAGCTGGTTGCTGCACACTCAATATACCTGCTGTAACGGCAATACTCGATGAAAGACTGGGCGAACAGCCATTGTTCTCAATAGCCGCTGTATAGTTACCATCCTGAGTAGGAACAAATGTGGCACCACTTGCACCAGCAATTTGATTGCCATTGCGGAACCAAACGAATGCTCCATTACCGCTAGCAGTGAGTGTACGTCCGTTGTAGGCCACTGTTGGCGCAGAAGCAGGTACGGTGACAATCAAACTAGCCGTACTGGCGGTACCGGTAGCAACAGGATTGCTTGCAACAACCCGAATTTTGTAAGCAGTACCTCCCGAAGCGCCCACCGGAATGGTTGCCGCGATGGCTGAGGCTGTTGTACTACTAACGGTGCCAATAGTGATGGGAGCGGCGAAATTACCGTTGGCATCACTGAGTTGGGCGGTAAAAATATTGCCGCTATTAAAGGTGCCGGTAATGCTGAAGTTCACGTTTATACTGCCACCCCGACAAATTGCTGCTGGTGCAAAAGTAGCCGCATTAACCACTGCAGGCGATGCAGCTTCGGTAAAGGCAAAACTATTGGTGTAAATGCGGTCGCCACTTGTGCTGCTATTTGAGTTAGTTGCGTTACCAGCAACGTAAATAGTTACCGTGCCGGCACCTGCTGCCGGAGCGGTCCAGCCGAAGGTCCAAATGCGCTCACCGGCGCTGGTAGCTGTTGTTCCACTACCACTTTGGCTGATATAATTGCTTGCCAAATTCATTTGATTGGGATTTGAATTGATCAAAGTACCGGCAGAAGTGCCGTTGGCACGTTTGACCGTCGCCTGAAAGCCAAATTTAGTGATACCACTTTGGTTGATGGTATAGGTAACTGTGTAGGTTTGACCGGGGGTATAACTCGTAAGACCTGCATTGCTGTTAAGCACCAAAGTGCGGGTGCCTGTGCCACTGTTTACGGTAAAGCTGCTGTGACAAGCGGTACAATCCGATTCAGAAGGCGCGCCAGTGTGGCCAAGTGGTGGGCCGCCACTGTTGGTCATGGCCATTTCTGCAGTGAAGGCTGTGACAAAAAGCACAACAGCCAAAAGTAAAAGTTTGCGTCGCATAGGATGTAGTTCGAGTTAAAGCTTCGAATTTACATGCTTATTTTATTCAAGCTATTAAAGCAGTGTTAAAATAGTGTGCTGTATACCAATTGTTTGCCATTTATTGGGGTTGCACTTCGGTAATTTTGGCAGAAGTAAACCGAATCAATTCATTCAGATACTCCGAGGTGAAATTAAATTTAATCCCCGCTGCTTGATAAACTTCCGGTATGCTTTGCGTATAGCCAATACGCAAGGCTGCTTTATAGTTGGCTAAGGCCTTTTGCGGTTGATCAACGTAATTCTTCCACACGGCCAAAGCGCCGAGCTGGGCAAAGCCGTATTCGATATAATAGAAGGGCACTTCAAAAATGTGTAACTGCGACTGCCAACGTAAAGGGATATTGTCTTCTAGTCCGTCCCAGTCAACCACCGAAGCGCCATAAACGGTGGCTAAACGCATCCATTCTGCCTTACGGGCCGCAACGGTATGGTCGGGGTGCAAATACAGCCAATGCTGGAAGGCATCTACTTGGGCAATCCAAGGTAATACCCGTAGCGCACGCTGTAATTGCTCGTAACGTGCCTGGCGAATTTCAGTTTCTGTTCCAAAAAATACGGGGTATTGATCCATCGAAATCAATTCCAGCGACATCGAAGCCAATTCCGCTACTTCCGAAGGCAACTCCTTAAAGGCCCGCAAGGGGAGGTCTTTGCTCAAAAACGAATGAATGGCATGGCCTCCCTCATGCATCATGGTCTCTAAATCAACCATACTACTGGCGGCATTCATAAAAATAAACGGCGCCCCAGTTTCCATGAGGGGATAATTGTAGCCGCCGGGAGATTTGCCCACCCGCGATTCCAAGTCGAAGTGCCCGAGCTGGTCCATGGTGTATAAACAGTCACCAAAATAGGGGTCGATTTGTGTAAAGGCGGTGATACTACGGTCGATGAGGTCGCGTTGGTCAGTGAAAGGCTTGAGTGGCGAGCGACCTGCCGGCTCTGCATCGAGATCCCACGGACGTAACTGCTCCAATCCAAGCTCGGTTTTGCGGTGTTGGTCAAAACTAGCCTGTATGGGAACCACCAACTGGCGAATGGTGTCGTGGAAGTCGAAACAATCCTGCGCGGTATAGTCAAAACGGTTGAGCTCCTTAAAGCGGTAATCCCTGTAGTTGTCGAAGCCGGCATTACGCGCAATTTGAGTCCGGATTTGCACCAATTGGGTGAGCAACGCATCTAATTTAGCTTCGTCTTGCCGGCGGCGGTCGGCGATTTTGTGGTAGATAACTTCACGCAATTGCCGGTCGTGCTGTTTTAGCAGTTGAGCCGCTTGGGGCAGCGTTAAGATTTTGCCTTCGTGTTCAATGGTCATGGCGCCCACCAAAGCGCCATACGCACTCTCGAGCTGCTTTTGTTGGGTTTGCAGGGGGATGTTGATTTCCTGATACAGTGCAATGGCGCCCTTTACCCTTTTGAGGTATAAGGGGAAACCGGCGTGACTAACCCGAGCCAAGTCAGGATGGGCCATCAACTTGCGGTTGAGCTGGTCGTCGTATGGCGCTGCTTGCGGGAAGATGTGCTGTATGAAATTTTCGTACGCGAGGCGCTTTTCACTGTTTTCGGTATCACAAGTCATGCGGATGTAGCGCCAAGCAAGGTCCTCGTCCAAAACGGCTTCCAATTCGGAACGATCGGCCAGCCACAACTCCAAAGCTGCTAAATCGGGCAGTTCTCGGGTTACGAGCGCTTCAAAATAAGGCATCAGGTCCAACCAGCTATCGGCTACCAATGCGGGGGCCACAAAACGGCGGTTTTTAGGAAGGGGAATAAGTTCGGGCATACAATCAAACGCTAAATAAGCAGCCTAAAATTAGGCTTTTGAGAGAAGAAATTTTAGCCTTCTTCGTAGGAATATGGGCGGTTAGCTGGTTTTTAAGACGATAAAACGAAAACCTGGCCGAAAGAATCTTTGAAAGTCTAAAAACAAAAATTCCCGTTATAAACGGGAATCGAACGTGTTCAGGCCAAAGACCTATTTATGTAGGCCTGAGTTCAGCATTGGAAAAGGATGCCGTTAAGAAGCTTGCGGCATTAGTGATAAAAAATCATTTTGAAAGCTGGTATCGGATTGCGTTTGTGGTGAAGCATTTCCTTGAGCAGCCATTCCTGATCCGCTCGACATGGACATACTCAACCCCCAAATACGTATGACGTTGTCGTCTATTTGCGATTTGAATACTACCCAAAGGGCACAATAGTTTCCATTCCACAATTCTCCCCAAACAATTGTGTTGGAATTACCGCCGGACGAAAAAGTCCCACTAGTATCGTTTCCTAAGCTAAGCTGTCCCTGTGAACCACTATTTGCAAGTTGAACGGTCTATTTTGTACCTTTAAGTGTGTTAACTGTTGCCATTTTGTTTCCTCCTTTAGCTTAAGTGGATTATTATTGTAATACAATATGAAATACAGAAAAGTAATTGATACTACCAAAAAAAGGAAGTGTTACGTGTAAATTTATTTAGCTACAGGGTAAATCCGTTGGGGACAAAACAGGCTGTCTTATTTTATATTATATATAATTATGAATTGAATATGCTATGCTTAACCGCTAGATAGCAGTGAGCCGAAAGTTGTCTTAATTCAAGCTGTTTTTTTGAAAAAACCTGACTACGGTGGAGCCCGGTCGGAACCCCCTTTGATCACGGATGGCATCGAGCCAAGAACGCCTATGGCGCGTTCATTGAACTATGCTTGTCGGTGATAGGAGTCGAAAATATTAGAAAGCCCAACGAATTTTAGCCTGCGGGATGGGCTGAAAGAAACACGTAATTTAGCTAATTGTCTAGTTTCGGATAAGTATATTGTAAAAGAGTCAAATTATAAAAGAGTCGAAGTCTTTTTTGTCTTTACATCCGTAAATATTTATAGAGAAATACCCTTAAAAAGAGCTTAGTTCAATACAAATTCTATAACTGCGTAGTAGCTTTTGTAAGCTGCTTCTTCCCATGGGCCGGTACTTTTGTCGCATTCATTTAACTTGGAGATGAAAAATGAGGGTTTTCTTATGTCGGACTTACAACGGCGTTTAAAAGATTTGGGAACAGACTAGCCCCAGCAGTATTGTAAAGGGAGAGTGGGTTTTGCGTTGCGTGCAAATTTGCCCGCTGCTAATAATTTAAACTAAGTCCGACCCCAAACCCCATGTCGCTGTCATAATGTGTTCTCACACCTATATTTTTATTTATGATATAGCGTAGTTCGGCCATATACTCTTTGTCTGTATTCAACATAAAACCAGCCCGCATTCTTTTCGAAATGGGAATATCTTTGCGCGTCAAAGACAAGCGTACAATAGCATCATGGTATACTTCCGCTTGAAAGTTTACTAACATGGGGAGGGTATACACCACGCCTAAGCTAACAGCACTCCTATTATCTTTTTTATTGATCTGACCAAAAAGGTTTTTTTCTTGTTCGTCAATGCCCATTTTTCTATAACGCCAATCAAAGCCAATAAATGGCATGAGCCATTGCATTTTTCCAATATATCGTCCAATATGTGTTTCTGTTTCGTAGCCATGCATATCGTTGTAGCCTAAACGCCATTCGGTGCCCATGCTCCAGCGCGTATTTTGGAACATAGCCAAACCATCGTTGCCATTTGAAGCAAAATCATTGTCTGCCATAAAATGAAATTTTCTGTCATCGGCAAATAGTTTTCGTTGGGCTAATTGGGGGTTTGGGATTAATGGATTTGGAGCTTGATTTTCATAGGTAAAAACCCTACCCATGCCACTCATCATATGGTATAAAATATGACAATGGAAAAACCAATCCCCCTCAACATTGGCGTTAAATACTATGGTATCGGTCTCCATGGGCATTATATCTATGACATTTTTAAGAGGTGCATAATCATTTTGTCCATTCAATATCCTGAAATCGTGACCATGCAAGTGCATCGGGTGACGCATCATGGAGTTATTGTATAAGATTATTTTGATGTACTCTCCTTTTTTAACCAGTATTTTATCAGCTTCGGAAATTACTTTATTATCTAAACTCCAGACATAGCGGTTCATATTTCCGGTAAGTGTAAAACGCAACTCTCTTATGGGTGAATCTGCTGGAATCGTCGTTTTTGTTGTCGATTTAAGCAGCGCATAATTTAAAGTAATAATATCAGAAAGGGCGTTGGAATTATATTGATTTTCGGAACGATCTGAATGTTTCATGGTCATTTTTGTATCATCCTTTTTATCTCTATTTTTCTTTTTTAATGCACCCGTAATTTCAGGATACATGACCACATTCATGTCCATTTTATTCAGGCTCATTTGCATGCCCATATCGTCTAAATCGCCATTCATTTTCATCATGCCGTTCATCATTTTCATCCCTTCAAAATATTTCAGTCTCGGTTGGGGTGATTTGAGCTGTTTAATGCCCTTGCCAATAAAAAGGGATGCAGAATTTGTGCGGTCTTCAGTGGTTGCCAAAAATTCGAAGGCCGTATTTTCGGCGGGAATAGTTACTATAATGTCGTACGTTTCCGAGACTGCAATAATTAATCTGTCTACTTCAATGGGTGTTACATCGTTGCCATCGCTGGCAACTACGGTTATTTTTCCACCGGCATAGGTAAGCCAAAAATAGGATGAAGCTCCTCCATTCGAAATGCGTAGACGTACTTTATCACCAGCCTTTAGTAGTTTGTCGTCAATCGCAATCAAATCTGTGTTCGGCCGACCATTCATGAGTATTTTATCATAATACACATCGCTAACATCCATGGCCAACATACGCTTCCATTCGTTTTTCAACTTGACTTGAAAATACCCTTGCTTTATGGCTTCAGCATAGCTTTGAGTTGTATTTTTTTTGATTGATGCCCAATCGTTGCCGCTATGTAACATACGGTGCACGTTTTTGGGGTCAAGGTCGGTCCATTCGCTCAATACAATTGGAATGGATGGTAAATCGTCTATGCCTTTTCTAAAACTGGGATCACTCCCCTTTTTGAGCAAAATTAAGTTACCGTACATACCTATTTGCTCTTGCAATCCCGAATGACTATGATACCAATGTGTGCCGCTTTGAATAATAGGGAAACGATAGATGTGCGTGGTATTGGGTTCGATGGGCATTTGCGTAAGGTTGGGTACGCCGTCTTCTTTGTTGGGCAAAAACAATCCGTGCCAGTGGAGGGAAGTTGTTTCTTTAAGTTGATTGTGAACGTAAATTTCTGCCGTATCTCCTTCTGTAAATACCAGTGTGGGCATTGGTATTTGACCATTTACAGCAATAGCCCTTTTATTCTTCCCTGTAAAATTTACCACGGTATCTTTTACATATAGGTCGTAGCGGATAACTTTTTGTGCGAACGCAGTAGTCGTTGCCAAAAGCAATAAAACTATCAGCAACGAACTATTAAATATTACCTTGGATTTTTCCATTTTAAGCTACTCTTTATTTAATTGTTTCGGTCGTTTTACCACACGACAGCATTTTTTCTCCGTAATATGGATTTTTAATCGCGTTTTCTTTGCTCAACCAATTAGCACCTTTACCGTCATTGTACATAGGGCAGTGTTGATAATAAACGGGTGCTGTTTGCTGAGAAACTTTCATCAAATCGTACATATTTGATGATAAAATCATAAAAGCCTGCCGCTGCTTTTCAATACTTGATGACGTAGCGATTAAGTCAGTGTTCGCTTTTAAACTACGCATTACTTTCATCCAAACAGTATGTTCATCTGTCGCAAGTTTTTCCATTTTTACTGCGTTAATAGTTGAGCGCAATTCTTCTGCGCCAGAAGAAGCTAATTTTTGGTCCGACTGTATCAGTGCGTCTTTAATGGAGAAATAGTTGTCAAAAACCATCTTCAGTTGATTTGTTCCCTGTTCTTTTTCGTGTGTGGTAGGGTGGTGTTCCATAGCGTGTGGTGCTTTTGGCTCACTTTGTATGGTCGCCGTTTTGTTAACTCTGTCGTATTGGCAGCATTTAGGGAGCTTGGTGTATACGTCGTCGGGGGCTAAAAATTGATCACTATCATACCCTGCTAAGGCGATTCGTTTTAATATTTCAGCTCGGTTGGTTTTGCTCGTATCGTAAGTAAGCGTGGCCATTTTGGTGTCTTTATTCCAATCTACTTGGGCTGACTTTTTTAGGTTACCGGCATTTTCTATAGTGGTCTCGCACATGCCACAGTTGCCATATATTTTTACACTTTCCGTTTGGGCATTTTTTATCTGTGCAGTACAAACTGAAACCGTAAACAAGAAGATAAGTGACGTCGAAGTATTTAATAATAAGTTCATAATATTATATTTATTGATTTAATGATTCAATTTTAAATCCAGCTGCTTGTACTTTTTGAATTACTGCTTTTTTGGTAATTCCGTTGGATTGGACGGTGAGAATTTTGTCTTTATTGGTTGTGTCCACTTCCCATTGGCTAATACCTTCAGCTGCATTTAGGAAAGGTGCTACTGTTGCCAAACATCCACCACAGTTGATGTTGGTCTTAAATTGTAAGTTTTTATTTTCGGGATTCATTTTTTTATGTTTAGATGTTTAGTATAAAAATTGCTATAATTGATTTTGCTGTTTTATATTGTTTTGGAATCTATTTATGATGTTTATTTATCTACTTTTTCCATTTTAAGCGCAAGCTGTTACTCACCACGCTCACGCTGCTTAAAGCCATTGCGGCACCTGCTATCATCGGATTTAGTAAAAAACCATTGATAGGATAAAGTATGCCTGCAGCAATAGGAATTCCAATTAAATTGTATATAAATGCCCAAAAAAGATTTTGTTTTATAGTGGCTACCGTTGATTTTGATAGCCGGATGGCATCTGGTATCTTATTCAGATCTGATGAAATAATTGTCATTTTTGCCACATCTATAGCAATATCGCTGCCTTTGCCCATCGCGATACTTACATCCGCTTGTGCCAAGGCAGTGCTATCGTTAATGCCGTCGCCCACCATGGCGACAACTTTACCCGCTGCTTGTAGTTGTTTTACAAAAGCTGCTTTCTGCTCTGGCAATACGCCGGCTTTATAGTGCTGAATCCCTACAGTTTCTGCCATTACTTTAGCCGTAGCCTCGTTGTCGCCTGTGAGCATATACACTTCTATGCCGCTTTGTTGTAGTTTCGCAATTGCGGTTTTAGAATTTGGTTTTATTGCATCTGCAATGGCATATACAGCCAGTGCGTTTTTACTGTTCGAAAACCAAATAACAGTTTTGGCCTCACTGTTCCACGCCACCGCCTTTTTTAATAGAACCGCATCAACTTCAATCCCCTTTTCTTCTAATAGTGTTTTGTTACCTACATAATAGTTTTCTTCTTCAAAAATAGCTTGTGCCCCTTTTCCGGTAATGCTTTCGAAGTCCGAAATTGTCGTTTTTGTCTGTTGGTCTAGGTGTTTAACTACAGCATCAGCAAGTGGATGTTCTGATTGTTTTTCGATACTGTACAAAATTTGTTTCAGTTGAACGTTGTCATCCGACCAATACGTATCTGTTACTACCGGCTTGCCTTCTGTTATGGTTCCTGTCTTGTCAAGAATAATCGCATTTATCCTTTTGGCTTGCTCCAAACTTTCGGCATCTTTTATCAATATCCCCATTTCTGCGCCTTTTCCTACACCCACCATAATAGCCGTAGGTGTAGCCAATCCCAAAGCACAAGGGCACGCTATAACCAGTACGGTGACCAAAGCCAATAAACCTTGTGTAAAGCCGTTCTCGCCACCTAAAATATTCCAGGTAATAAATGAGGCTATCGCAATGAGTATTACGACTGGCACAAATACGCCTGCAATTTTATCTACCATTTTTTGGACTGGAGCTTTGCTCCCTTGAGCATCTTGCACCATTTTAATGATTTGTGCAAGTAGCGTATCGCTACCGATTTTTTCGGCTCTAAACTGAAAGCTGCCTTTTTGATTTATGGTGCCGGAAAAAACTTTTTCATTTTCATTTTTCAACACGGGAATCGGTTCGCCGCTGAGCATACTTTCGTCTACATAAGAATTGCCGTTAATTAATGTCCCATCTACGGCAATTTTTTCGCCTGGTTTTACTAAAAGGATGTTTCCTATTTGTACCTGTTCAATGGGTATTTCGGATGTATTTCCGTCGTCATGTAAGAGGGTGACAGATTTGGGCTGTAGGCCGATCAATTTTTTAATGGCCGTTGAAGTATTGCCTTTGGCTTTTTCTTCGAGTAGTTTACCTAATAAAATGAATGCGACTACTACGGCCGCTGCTTCAAAATATACATGGGCTTGCAAACCTCTTTGGCGCCAAAACTCAGGGAAAACGGTGTTAAAGACACTAAAAACGTATGCTACACCTGTACTTAATGCTACCAACGTATCCATATTGGTGGTGCGATGTTTGGCTTGTTTCCAAGCATTTATAAAAAAATCCCTTCCCAGCCATAATACTACAGGTGTACTCAATAACCACATGATTTCATTCGCATACGGCATATGCATAAAAAACATGCCTATAACCACCAGTGGGGCAGAGAGAGAGAGAGCCCAATACGTTTTTCTCTTTAATAACGCATATTTTTTAAGTTGTATTTCTTCAACTGTGTTGGCCTCATCTTTATTTTGATCCACCAATAAATCGTAGCCTATTGATACAACTACTTTTTTTAAGTCTATGGGTTCAATAACACCTGGAATATATTCCACCATTACCGTTGCTGTGGCAAAATTGACCGCAGCACTCACCACGCCTTGTTGTGATTTTAAGATACTTTCTACACTAATGGCACAAGAAGCGCAAGTCATCTCTATAACGGGGAAAGTCTTTTTGATGGTTGTTACTCCATAGCCCAAGTCTTTAATGAGATGAACCGCTGCGGAAACAACTTCGGCATTGTTGGCTTGAATCACCGCTCGTTTGTTGTTGAGCTCTACTTTATGCGCAATCAGCCCTGTTAGTTTGCTTAGGCCTTTATCTATAATCAGTGCACAATGTTCGCTTTCAACGCCTTCGAGGGGCAGATTGACCTCTAAATCATTTGCCTTTTTTGCCATGACTTTT
>JBDNIH010000003.1:0-30547 GCA_041688385.1 Bacteroidia bacterium | reverse complement strand
CTTCATATAAAACTTTTCTCCATACAAACAGTTATACTACCACAGCACCGGAAGGGTTCAGGGCCATAAGCCTAAGCGGCAGCTTCATCCACCGCTTTTAACTACCTTTGCCTTAAGTTTTTTCTATGCAACCTATCAAAGGATTTAGCAAACTCTCGAAAGAAGGAAAAATCGAGTGGATTGCGACCCAATTTTTTAAAGACCCCGAAGCGGCGTATCATACCCTATCGAGCTATTGGCACGCCGATTCAGCTGTTCAAAAGCAGCACGATGAATTCATCGAAAATACGCTCACCAACTTCTATATGCCTTATGGGGTATCGCCAAACTACCTCATCAATGGGCGTTTGTATGCCATTCCTATGGTCATCGAAGAATCATCGGTGGTAGCAGCTGCCAGCAAAAGCGCTGCCTTTTGGCTGAGCCGCGGTGGATTTAAAACAACGGTATTATCTACCAAAAAAATAGGTCAAGTACACTTCATCTGGCATGGTGATGGCGACAAACTGCGCGCATTCATGCCCGAGCTGGAGGCCAAATTAATCCAAGGTACCGCAGCGCTTACCGCCAATATGCGACAAAGAGGTGGGGGCATCACCGGCATTAGCTTACGAGACAAAACCCTCGACGAAGCCGGATATTACCAGCTTCACGCCACTTTCGAGACCATGGACGCCATGGGCGCTAACTTCATCAACTCCAATCTCGAAGAATTTGCGCGCATCCTACGACAGGAACTGGCTACCGACGCCCGTTTTACAGCCGAAGAGCGCGATGTGACCATCGTTATGTGCATACTCAGCAACTACACCCCCGAATGTTTGGTGCGTTGCGAGGTAAGCTGTCCGGTAGAACAGCTCGCCGACGGCGATGATTACACCAATGAAGAGTTTATCGAAAAATTTACCCGCGCCATACGTATCGCCACCTTAGAGCCATACCGCGCCACTACCCACAACAAGGGCATCATGAACGGCATTGACGCTGTAGTTTTGGCTACCGGCAACGATTTCCGGGCTGTGGAGGCCTGTGCACACACCTATGCCGCACGTGATGGCCAGTACCGGTCGCTTACCCGGGTAGATGTAAACAACGGCATCTTCCGCTTTTGGCTCGATATTCCCTTGGCTTTGGGTACGGTAGGCGGCTTAACGGGCCTACACCCCATGGTAAAGTTCTCCCATGAACTGCTCGGCAACCCCAATGCCGAAGAGTTGATGCAAATCACGGCCGCAGTAGGCCTGGCACAAAACTTTGCCGCGGTAAAGTCGCTGGTTACCACAGGCATTCAGAAGGGGCATATGAAAATGCACCTGCTCAACATTCTCAACCAATACCTCGCTACCGACGACGAAAAAGAACGCGCAAAAGTATATTTCAGCGATAAAGTAATATCACACCAGTCGGTAGGCGAATACCTGAGCAAATTACGGAACCCAAATCCCACTGCCGTCACACCTAAACCGGGTGCTGCCGGTCTGTAAAATAGATGTCTCCTTACTACGCCCACGGCAAACTACTCCTCAGCGGAGAATACCTGGTGATGGATGGCGCCAAAGCTTTGGCTTTGCCTACCAGCATGGGGCAGTCCTTGCATGTGCAGGAGTATGAAGGCCACAGTATCCGCTGGCAAGCCCTCGACTGCCATGGCAAAATTTGGTTGGAAGCCTATTTTGCTCCCGATACCCTCGATATGATCAGCAGCGACGATGTGCGTAAGGCGCAAAGTCTGCAAAAAATGCTGCGTAACGCTAAAAAACTATCCCCTGGCTTCCTCTTACAAGGCGGCATACGTATCACGACCCAATTACATTTTGAACGGAGTTGGGGCCTAGGCAGCAGCTCTACCTTGGTAGCCCTCATCGCACAGTGGGCTGGAGTAGACCCTTTTGCCTTGTTCGACACCAGTTTAACCGGTAGCGGTTATGATGTAGCCTGCGCACTGCAACAAAAACCTATCTTTTACCAACGTATAGCTGGTAAACGTCAGGTAGAAGCAATACACTTCAAGCCTCCTTTCGCCAAACAATTGCGCTTTGTTTATTTAGGCGAAAAGCAGCTCTCCAGCGACGAGGTAAGGCAATATAAAAGCCGACCGAAACCCAGTCAGGAACAAATCGACAGAATTACCGGGATAAGCGAAGCCCTCGTTAGCTGTAGCTCGTTATCCGAGTTTTCCGCGCTGATTCAAGAGCATGAAACCATTTTGAGCGCTGTTTTACACCGTCAACCCGTTGCCCAAACCCGTTTTGTGGGTTATCCTGGCGCCGTAAAATCGATGGGTGCTTGGGGCGGCGATTTTGTGCTTGCCACAGCGCCAGATGCGAAAACTGCCGATGCCTGGTTGGCAGCAAATGGCTATTCCACCGTACTACATTACGATCAACTTTTTGCATGAGCTTCGAAGCGGACTACACACAATGGTTAAAAACGGCAGGTAAACTCCGCTGGCAAAGCCCATCTAACATTGCATTGGTAAAATATTGGGGGAAAACAGGTTTTCAGATGCCAGCCAACCCCTCCCTAAGTTTTACACTAAAAAATTGCTTCACCGACACCCAGCTGGAATGGTCGCCACGTAAGGAAAAAGCCGCTCAACTTGCTTTGTTTCTCGATGGCAATCGCAACGAGAAGTTTGAACAGAAAGTCGCCAAATTCCTACGCCACATTCAGGAATACTTGCCTTTTCTACCCGATTTCGACCTCAACATCCACACCACCAATAGCTTTCCGCATTCGAGTGGTATCGCCTCCTCTGCTTCGGGCATGAGTGCTTTGGCGCTGAATTTATGCGGCATGGAAGCTCACGTTGCTGGCACGGCAGATGCAGGGCCTGCTTTCCTTCAAAAAGCCTCTTTTCTAGCACGTATTGGTTCGGGAAGTGCTTGTCGTTCGATTTATGGCGGCTTGGTGAGCTGGGGAAAACACCCAGATTTACCGGCCTCTTCCGACCTTTTTGGCAGCCCATATACCACCAACGTACATCCCGTTTTTCACGACTTGCGTGATGCCGTACTTTTGGTTCATGCGGGCGAAAAATCGGTTAGTAGTACAGTTGGGCATGACCTCATGCACCGCAACCCATTTTCCTCCAAACGTTTTGAAGTTGCCCACGAAAATATCTCCGAGCTACTCCCCCTACTAGCCAGCGGGGATCAACATGCCTTTGGCGAACTCATAGAACGGGAAGCGCTGATGTTGCACGCCTTGATGATGACATCGCAACCTTATTTTTTGCTGTTTAAGCCAGAATCTGTGGCCGTTATCGAAAAAATATGGGCCTTTCGCAAACAAACTGGCCTCCCCGTTTATTTTACTTTAGATGCAGGGGCGAACGTACATCTCATTTACTTTGGTGCCGACCATGAAACCGTGAAGTCCTTCATCGACAGCAACTTGGTTGTGCACTGTTCGGAAAAGGGTTATATTTGCGATGAGATTGGTTCGGGCCCACAGCTCATCACCATCTAGTATGATAAAGGAATCACTTTACTACGCCAAAATACTGCTCTTCGGAGAGTATGGTATCATTGAAGATGCCATGGGGCTGAGCATACCTTATAGTAATTATAAAGCCACCTTTTCATTCGACGCGCCCGAAAGCGAAAAGGCACAAAAATCCAACGCCCATCTCCGCAATTACTTGCAGTTTTTGCGCAACCAAGAAACAGAAGGCACATTACCTACGCCCCTTCAACTTGATTTATTTGAGGCCGACATTAACAATGGCATGTTCTTCGACTCCAGCATCCCGCAAGGCTTTGGTGTTGGCAGTTCGGGTGCCCTCGTAGCTGCAACCTATGATCGGTATGCTCTTGAAAAAATAGATGCTAGCGACAACTTGGCAGCAACAGATATCGTGCGCCTTAAAGGCATTTTAGGACAACTTGAAGCCTATTTTCATGGGCGTTCTTCAGGTATGGACCCATTGATTTGTTATTTGAAGATTCCCATACTCATCAACAGCAAAACCGATTTGGGCAAAGTGAATCTGCCCGAAGAACAATTAGAAGGTGCCGGAGCTATCTTTTTACTCAATACCGGCGAGCCAGGCGAAACCCAACCTTTGGTCAATCTCTTTTTGGAAAGGTTGAAACACGAGGGTTTTCGCAATATGATTCGCAATGAGTTTGTTAAATACAACGACGAGTGTATAAAGGCCTTCGTAAAAGGAGATGTAAAGCCGCTTTTCCGAAATCTGCGTAAACTTTCCCAACTCGCCCTCGATAATTTTAAACCCATGATACCCCATCTGTTCCACGCTTTGTGGAAACAGGGCATCGATACCCGCGCCTACTATCTTAAACTGTGTGGCTCGGGTGGTGGCGGCTATATTTTGGGCTTTACCCAAGACTACGAAAAAGCACGCAAGCTGCTCAAGGATTATGAACTTGAAGTGATATATCGCTTCTAATTCGTGGCCAAATCTCTCCATATTTTTTCGGAAGCGCAAAGACGAAGATTCATCCGCTTTTTGGTCTTTCTGTCGCTCGTACGCTGGTATAATTTACTGGTTGTTGCGCTTGCCCAGTACCTCGCCGCCTATTTTATATTAAACCACGAAGCAGCATGGTACCAAGTTCTGCTCGATTGGCGGTTGTTTTTAGTCGTTAGTTCCACTGGACTCATTATCGCCGGTGGCTATATTATCAACGCCTTTTATGATGTAGAAAAAGACCTCGCCAACCGACCACAGGAAGTCATCGTAGGGCGGATACTAACCAAGGTTTTCGCAATACGCGGCTATTTATTTGTGAATGCGATGGCCTTATTTCTAAGCTTACTCATTCAAAAAGAGCTGTTTTTATTCAACGGGCTTTTTGCGTTTGGCCTTTGGTTTTACTCCCATAAACTCAAAAAGAAGCCACTTTTAGGCAATTTTGCCGCGGCTTCACTTACGGTTGCTGCCTTTTTTGCGGTTTGTGTGTATTACGGTTTCGTCAACCAGGTGCTACTCGTCTATGCCACTTTTATCCTGTTGATCACCTTGATTCGGGAGGTCGTAAAAGACTTGGAAGCAATCAAGGGAGATTTGATATATGGCTATCAAACTTTTCCTGTGGTGTACGGCATACGGCGGACTAAAAAGCTACTGTATGCCCTCATGTTGTGCAGCATACTGCCCTTTTCACTGTTATACGCCACCATTCCGCTCGCCGGTTTATTGTGGTATTTTGGCTTCTGCGCGCTTATGCTGAGTTATGCTGCCTTTCGCATCCATAAAGCGGTTAAGCCCGCGCAATTTGCTCACGTAAATAATTTGCTGAAAATTTTGATTTTGACTGGCGTGGCCAGCATCATTTTGATGTAGGCGATTACATCTTGCTCATCAACTGGACAATGGTGTTTTTGTAGGTAATGCCTACAGGTACTTGGGTGTCGGCAATAAATAGGGTATCGCTACTAAACGAGGATACGTTGTGGATATTCACGATAAACGACCGATGCACCCGCACAAAATTTTCGCCGATAAGTTTTTTCTCAACGGCTTTCATGGTGGAGTGTATCACATAACGTTTAATATCGTTGCCCGCTTTGGCATAAATACATACATAATCGGCCAAGGCTTGCACATATAAAACATCGACAAGCTGTAGTTTTAACCAGCAGGCATCAACTTTCAAGAAGATGTATTGCAGTTCGGTAGGTTTGCCCGCGTTGGGTTTTTTCAACTGCTCTTCCCGCAATTGGAGTGCCTTTTGGCAAGCTTTCAAAAAGCGGGCATAGGTTACAGGCTTTACGAGATAGTCGATGGCGTCATTGTCGAAAGCATCTACCGCATATTCCTTTTTGCTCGACACCAAGATGATCTGAGGTTTTTCGCGCAGTATGCTAATCAGCTCCAAACCGGTCATGCCGGGCATTTCCACATCCAAGAACAGCAGGTCTGTGCTGTTGGTCATGAGATAACGATTGGCATCAATGGCGCTCGCACACTCTTTACTCGACGTCAAAAAGTCGGTTTGCTCAATAAATCGTTTGAGCACTTTGCGGGCAAGTATGTCATCGTCGACAATCAGGCAATCCATTGAATATGAGCTGGCTTTATTAGAACCAAATTACACTTTTTTCTGACAGCACCGTGTTGTTTGACCCGCATTATTCGAGAGATTTTTGCAGTTATCTTCTAGCGACTTCCCTTGTTGTTGTCGCACGAGCTATTCATTCGCGACTTATCTTTGAGGCAATGACCGACCACCAGCAACTTACCCTGCCCAATGGGCTGCACATCATACACAAACAAATACAAGGCAGTGAGATCTCCCATTGCGGTTTTATTGTAAATAGCGGTACCCGCGACGAAATGCAGGAAGAGGCAGGGATGGCGCATTTTTTAGAACACATGCTTTTTAAAGGCACGCCGAAACGCCGCTCGTTTCATATTCTATCCCGGCTAGATGTAGTTGGGGGCGACTTAAACGCCTATACCACCAAGGAGCGCACTTGTCTTCATGCTGCTTTCCGTAACGCTTGGTTTGGCCGGGCCTTTGAGTTGATGTGCGACATCATTTACAACGCCAACTTTCCGGAAAAGGAGCTGGAGAAAGAAAAACAAGTCGTCATTGATGAAATAAAACAATACCAGGATTACCACGATGAAAGCCTGCTCGACGACTTTGAAGCGGCACTTTTCGGTAACCAGCCCCTGGCGCATCCCATACTCGGAACCACCGAATCGATAAATAGCTTCGACAGGGAAAAGGTAATCGCCTTTCGTGCACGCCAATATGGCGCCAGTAATATCGCCTTTAGCTATGTAGGGCCGCTCACTTGGAAACAGCTCCTACGCAAAGTACAGCCCATACTCGAAAAATATCCTATCGCCACAGCGCCACCCGCCAGAACGGCTCAATACATCTACAAACCCTTTGTTTTGAGCCAAGAAAAAAATGCCACCCAAGCTTATATTGCTTTGGGCAACCAAGCCTATCCCGCCAACGACCTCAAAAGGGCCGGCATGCTACTTTTGAATAATTTATTGGGTGGCGACGGCATGAATTCGCGGCTTAACCTCAGCATACGCGAGCGCAACGGACTCGTATACAGCATCGAGTCTAATTACACCCCCTATTCCGATACCGGCTTGTGGTATGTATATTTTAGCTGCGACCCAGAGTATACCGCACGTGTAATACGTTTGGTAAAGAAGGAGTTGACCCGCTTACGCGACTTTAAACTCGGCAAAATGCAGTTACATCTAGCCAAACAACAGTTTATTTCCCGTATCGTGATGGCCGAAGAAAGCCGCACCAATCTCATGCTTGCGCTCGGAAACAGCCTCTTCGACTATGGCCGTATCGATACCCTCAGCGAAATTGTGCAGCGTATCGAAGATGTTACCGCCGAAGAACTGCAAGATATCGCCCGGGAAATTTTCGACCCCACACAACTTAGTCAGCTTCAATATATTCCTAAAAACTGATGGACTTTTTTCCCGAAATACTCACCCAATACATCGAAACTCACAGCACTGCAGAAGACCCGCAACTCGCTGCCCTAAACCGTGAAACCCATATCAAACACCAGCTTCCACAAATGGTAAGCGGCCACCAACAGGGTTTGTTACTAGAGCTACTGAGCAGTATGTTGCAGCCGCAACAAATATTAGAGATTGGTACGTTTACGGGCTATTCAGCCATTTGCCTATCCAAGGGATTAGCAGCTGGTGGCCGGCTGCATACCATTGATATCAACAACGAGTTAGAAGGTATTACTACAAAATATTATGACCTAGCTGGCGTTTCTGACCGTATTGTGCAATACTTCGGCAACGCTGTGGACATCATTCCCACCATAAAAGGTACTTTTGAGTTGGTGTTTATTGACGCCGACAAGCAGAACTATGCGCGTTACTTTGATCTTGTCATCGACAGGGTGCCGGCTGGTGGCTTCATCCTAGCCGACAATGTGCTGTGGAGCGGCCGCGTGGCTGACGTTAAACACGACAAAGATACCGCCGCCCTACACGCCTTTAACCAAAAGGTACAAGCCGATGATCGGGTGACCAATTTGCTGCTTTCGGTAAGAGATGGACTCCTGCTAATACGTAAAAATTAAAAATGATGATCAGGAATATCCTTTGTTTACTGCTTTTACCTGCCTTGCTTTGGGCACAACCCACCCCAGAAAAAAAGGCATACGTGACACAATATAAATATTTTGCCATCGAAAATATGCACCGCACCGGCGTTCCTGCCAGCATTACATTGGCACAGGGCTTATTGGAGTCGGGCGTGGGTAAAAGCCCATTAGCGACCGAAGCCAACAACCACTTCGGCATCAAGTGCCACAAGGAATGGTCGGGACCCACTTTCATCATGGATGACGATGAAAAAAATGAATGCTTCCGGAAATACGATCAAGTGCTCGACAGCTATCTCGACCATGCCGCTTTTTTGAAATCGCGCCCACGCTATAGCGATTTATTCACGCTCGATATCACCGACTATAAAGGCTGGGCCCATGGCTTAAAAGTATCAGGTTATGCAACCAACCCTAATTATGCGCCACTATTGATTAAACAAATCGAAGAGCTAGAGTTAAGTGCTTTCGACCGCGTAACGGTAGCCGAGCTTAATTCAATGCGGAATAACGAGCCTGGCATGCCTTTACCGCCTCCAGTTACTTTTGCCGAGTCACCTGCAAAAGCTAAGAGCGACGACTGTAAACCGGGCATTTTCAAATACAACGGCATCAAAACTATTTGTGCCAAAGCAAGTGAAAGTCCACTGGCCATCGCAGAACGTGCAGGCGTTTATCCTTGGCAAATTTTAAAATACAACGATATCGAAACCGATATTCGTTTTGCGGAAGGCGATAAAGTATATCTCGCAGCCAAGAAAAAAAGCGCGAAAATAGCTGAACACATCGTAAGCGAATACGAAAGCCTACGCGATATCTCCCAGCTTTATGGCATTAGCATCGAAGCGCTGCGCCGGAAGAATCAATTACGCCCAGGTGAAGAACTCGCTGTAGGTGAAATTGCATTGCTCAAAAACAAACGCGCCGACCGGCCTAAAGTCCGCAGCAGCGAAGAATTACAGGCGTTAATTGCTGAACGCGACCGCAAAGCTGCCGCCTTACAGAAGCCAGATGCCCCGGTGGTAGTCAAAAAACCTACGCCTCCCCAACCACGAATCCCGGTAACGCAACAGAAAGTCGGCACAAGCATGAGCGTTACTGCACCCGCTGTGCCGAAAGTAGATAGTTCGGCTGTCGTCACCAAAACAGCAGAAACAGCCTTGCCGGCAATCTCAAATCCCGAATTAAAGCCTGGAACGGAAGTGGTTTTCCCAGGTAAGCCCAAAGAAGAGATTGCGAACGACCTACCTGAAATACCCACTACTACCGCTGCACCTAAAAAGCATACGGTAATTAAAGGCGACACCATGTTTAACATCTCCCGGCGTTACGGCATAAGTGTAGACAAGTTGAGAACCCTCAACTCACTTACTGCCAACGACATTAAACTGGGCATGGAGCTCATTGTATCGGAATGAGACCACGCGTATATGTTCACGGCAAAACATTCGTCCCTTATCTTGATGTCGATACCATTGACGCCCGCTTAAGTAGTTTGGGCGAACAACTCGATAGAGATTTCGATGGGCGCGACCCCCTTTTTCTAGCGGTGCTCAATGGCTCCTTTATGTTTGCCAGCGATTTGCTGAAAAAGGTAACCATACCTTGTGAGATCAGTTTTGTGAAATTGGCCAGTTATAGCGGCATGCATAGTAGTGGCGCTGTAACCAGTTTAATCGGGCTAAGCGAAAATTTAAAAGACCGCCATGTGGTGGTGTTGGAAGATATTGTGGATACAGGCAATACGATGGTCAAATTACTTCCGGCTATTGAAGCACTTAATCCAGCCTCGGTATCTCTTTGCACCTTTTTGTTGAAGCGGGAGGCGCTAAAGCATTCGATTGAACCCGAATATGTGGCTTTTGAAGTGCCTGAGATTTTTTTCTTGGGTTACGGCCTAGATTACGATGGCCAAGGCCGGAATTTGCCTTGTTTGTATCGATTGGCGGCCGATTAGACGCGTAGTGTCAAAGAAAAAGCGTTTTAATGGTGTTTCTCCTAGAGATATTCAGCACCAACACCTTATAGGAGTTTTCAGCTGGCAGTTGAATGCAGCCAAACCGTACTTTGAGTCCTCGTGGACGGATTAAGTCTTCCTTTTATTTCGGCGAAACAATTGGTGCTTCAAGGTAGTCTTCAACTACATTTGCGTTGCTCGTGCCATGTGCATTTGCACCTGTTTTAGCTTTTCAACGGGCTGATTATTTACACTCCAAGTAAATTTAGTGCGCATTCTTGTACTTCAAATGAACACAGGTACAACATTCTGTTTGTGCAAATTCGGTTAAACAGTGCTGTTCGGCCGGTTCAGATTGGCAAATAACCGATTTTTGGCCAAATAATCGTATTTTTGCACCTTCATTACCAATTTGTTATGCTGAACATCGTACTTTTTGGCCCTCCCGGCGCGGGAAAAGGCACTCAGTCGCAAAAGCTGATTGAACAATATAAGCTGATGCATCTATCTACCGGCGACCTACTTCGTTCGGAAATTACCGACGGAACCGCGTTGGGGTTAGAAGCCAAAAAGCGCATGGACCAAGGCATTTTGGTTCCAGATGCCGTAGTAATCGGTATGATTGACAGCAAACTAAACGCCAATAAAACGGCTGCTGGCTTTATTTTCGATGGCTTCCCGCGCACTATTGCCCAAGCGGAAGCACTCGATCAGTTATTGGCTAGTCACGGTGAAACAATCGGCTGTATGTTGTCGTTGAAAGTCACCGAGGCCGAGCTCACCAAACGCCTGCTGCTTCGTGGTGCAGCATCGGGTCGCCCCGACGATGCCAATGAAACAGTGATTCGCAAACGTATACACGAATACGAAAACAAAACTGCTCCTGTTGCCGGCTATTATGCTAAGCAGGGCAAACTCACCGAAATAGATGGCGTTGGTGCCATCGACAGCATATTCGGCGCGCTTTGCGCCGCTATTGCTTCCACCTGTTAAGTTAAAATACCCCATGGCCGAGAGTAACTTTGTGGACTACGTAAAAATCTGCTGCCGTTCTGGTAAGGGCGGAGCTGGTTTTATGCATTTCCACCGCGACAAAATCACGGCAAAAGGTGGTCCAGATGGTGGCGATGGTGCCCGTGGCGGTAATATTGTGCTGCGTGGAAACAATCAGCTGTGGACCTTGCTGCACTTAAAATTCCGCAAACACGTCATTGCTGACGATGGTCAGTCTGGTTCATCGGGCCTAAAAACCGGTGCGATGGGCAAAGACGAAATACTAGAGGTTCCCATAGGCACCGTAGCACGTGATGCTGAGACCGGTGAAGTCGCTTTTGAAATCACAGAACATGGCCAAGAGCAAATATTGGTACAGGGTGGTCGCGGCGGACTAGGTAACCATCATTTCAAATCGCCCACCAACCAAACACCCCATTATGCCCAACCCGGCGAAGGCGGTAAAGAGGAGTGGAAAATCCTTGAGTTAAAACTCCTCGCGGACGTAGGCTTGGTAGGTTTCCCAAATGCCGGAAAAAGCACGCTTCTCGCCAGCATTACAGCTGCCAAACCCGAAATAGCCGATTATCCATTCACCACCTTGGTGCCCAACTTAGGTATTGTTCCATACCGCGACTACCGCTCATTTGTAATGGCCGATATCCCGGGTATAATCGAAGGTGCGCACGAAGGCAAAGGATTAGGTCATCGCTTTTTACGTCATATCGAGCGGAACAGCGTTTTACTGTTTATGATACCGGCCGACACCAACGACATTCAAGCCCAATACCAAATATTGTTGAATGAGCTGGAGCAGTTTAATCCTGAGCTCATCCACAAGCAGCGTTTGCTGGCCATCACCAAAGCCGATATGCTCGACGAAGAACTCATGGCTGAGATGAAAGAAACGGTACCCACCGGCGTGCCTTCCATTTTCATTTCCTCCGTATCAGGTTATAATCTGCTGCAGCTGAAGGATATGTTGTGGAAGACCATTAACGGCTAATTAACAGCTTTAAACGGTTTGCCGCGGCTTGAGCAGTAGGGCAATTTCCGCTGCCAGCAAGCCTTGGGCATGTACCGCGTAAAATGCCAGTGCACTGTCTATTTCTTGAACTACATAAGCACGGCCCACGCTTTCATAGAGATAGTAGTGCCTGTAATCTATCAACCAATTCGTCAGCGGGTAGTCGGAGGCCACTATTTTTTCGAGTACTTCCAGCTTACGCTCTCGGGTAGTTTCGTGCCATTCCGAGGAAGCTGGATCAAAAAAAGTACGCAAGGTCCTGTGGTTCCAAGGGCCATTTTTACCGAAAAGGGCATCGGCACGGTAGTGATAATGTAGCTTTTTCATCTGAAAATTGATTTTATTAGCCAAGCTACTGCGTGACAGTGACAACCTATGTCAAAGTTATGCTTTCGGTCAAAAGTGGATAAATGCTCCTTATTCTACCAGAAATGCAGACCACTCCGTATTTTTAATGCAACAACCTTATGGACCCACGACAGCTACGCATATCCGATTTCACTTATACCCTTCCCGTAGAACGTATCGCACAACAGCCCCTCGAAAAGCGGGACGACGCGCGTATGTTGGTTTATTCGAAAGGCCACATCCGCGACAATCACTTTCAAGAGCTGCCAGATTTGTTGCCAGCGCAAAGTCTCTTGCTTTTCAACAATACCCGGGTGGTGCGTGCCCGACTGCTTTTTCCAAAAACCAACGGCGCGACCATTGAGCTGTTTTGCCTAGAACCACTGGCCCCTACCGCAGAGATACAACAAGCCATGTTACAAACCGGAGAGGCCAACTGGTTATGTTTAGTGGGCAACAATCGCCGCTGGAAGGAGGGTGTACTCTTGTTAAGCGCTGGTGGCATTCAACTGTCCGCCGAAAAGGTCGAAAAAAGGGGAGATGCCTACGAAATACTCTTTAAGTGGACACCCAGCACCCTTACTTTTGCTGAGTTACTCGAAAAATTGGGGCACATCCCATTGCCCCCCTATATGAAACGGCCCGATACAGCGACAGATGCCGAAAGGTACCAAACTGTTTTTGCCCGTTTTGATGGCTCGGTTGCCGCACCAACAGCCAGTTTACATTTCAGCAAAAAAATACTAACCACCCTAGCAGAGAAAGGTATAGCAAGTCAGGAGCTCACCCTCCACATAGGAGCGGGCACATTCAAACCGGTGAAAGCCAAATCCATGGCCGACCACGACATGCACCGCGAAGAAATGTTGTTGGACGCTGGCTTAATCGACCGCTTATTGTCACATCAGGGCCCCATTGTGCCCGTGGGCACCACGGCTTTGCGTTGCCTCGAAAGTTTATATTGGTTAGGCGTATTACTTTATCTCCAACCAGAAAGCAAAGAACTCCCTGAAATTGATCCGTTCACCCCTTACGACACGGTACAAACCGTGGACGTCAAAACTTCATTGTTGACGCTGCAACAATACTTGTCCAAGTCCAGCCAACAACCGCTGCCGGCCTTCACGGCATTGATGATAGCGCCAGGTTACCGATTCCGGTTGGCCCATGGCTTAGTTACCAACTTTCATCAGCCCCAGAGTACACTCCTCTTGTTGGTGGCTGCGGCGATAGGAGCAGATTGGCGCGTACTGTATGAGCATGCCCTCGCTGGCCCCTATCGTTTTTTAAGTTACGGCGACAGCTCCTTGCTTTGGATAAGGCCTGAAAACCGCATCTCATGATGCTCCCTGAAAAAATAAGGGTAGTAGAATTGGCCTCGGTACTTGCCGGTCCAAGTGTAGGGATGTTTTTTGCCGAGCTCGGAGCAGAAGTCATAAAAGTTGAAAACCCAGCCGGGGGCGATGTTACCCGCAGCTGGAAACTGTTGGGCGAAAGCGCCGATGAACAACGTCCCGCCTACTTTTGCGCCGTTAATTGGGGTAAAAAAAGCATCTGCCTCAACCTGAACACCAGCGCCGGCAAAGAACAACTTTTTAGGCTTTTGGCCACAACCGATGTAGCACTCACCAGCTTTAAGCCGGGCGATGCACAGAAGTTTGGACTGAACTGGGAAGTACTACACCGACGTTTCCCGCGCTTGATTTTAGGCGAAATCAGCGGGTACGGCGCCAACAATCCGCGGGTAGGCTACGACGCCACAATACAAGCGGAAGCGGGTTTTACCGGCATCAACGGCTTACCTGGTCAGCTGTTCAAAATGCCGGTGGCTTTGGTCGATGTATTGGCGGCGCACCAACTTAAAGCGGGCGTATTGCTTGCCTTATGGCAGCGGAGCACGGATGGCTTAGGCCGCCAAGTACAGGTGTCGCTCATGCAAGCCGCCATTGCTGCATTAGTTAATCAGGGTGCCAATTATCTGGTGGGCGGCCAGGTGCCCCAACCTATAGGCAACGCCCACCCCAACATTGTGCCTTATGGCCAACCCTTCGTCTGCGCCGATGGCAAAAGCCTAGTTTTGGCGGTGGGTACAGATAAACAGTTCGAGCGCCTATGCCAACTGCTCCAAATAGATGACATGGCGGCTTCAGAAAATTACCAGACCAATGCGGCGCGCGTAAAAAATCGAGTTGCCGTTAATACGCGCCTGGCAGAGGCCTTCCTGAGCCGCAACTCCGATGAGCTCATCCAGGCCTTAGAGAATCAGCACATCCCATTTGGCCGAATGAATACGCTGGCCGAAGTGGCCCAGCTACCCGCTGCACGCGCTATGTTAATGCAAGTAGACCAAATAAATGGCTGGCGGTCGGCTGTTTTTATGCCTGAACCGGCTGCTTTAAGCGCTCCCCCACTTTTGGGCGAACACCAAAATTTGCTCGCTCAGCTCATGGCCCATAACTAATCCATTTTCTTCACCCCCTCGCGGATTTAACGTTTACTGACACTCGATAAACCGCTAAAAATGCCTAATATTGGGGTTCAGAATGAACAATCCGGCCACACAACCCGCCGAACCAGAAGTTATACTGGTCGACGAAAACGACAACCCCATCGGTACAGCACCCAAGCTGCAAGCCCACATCGACGGCGTTTTACACCGTGCTTTTTCGGTATTTGTGTTTAACCGCGATGGCCAGTTGTTGTTGCAACGACGAGCGTTGCACAAATACCACAGCGGCGGATTGTGGACGAACAGCTGTTGCAGTCACCCATCACCAGGTGAAAGCACCCACGATGCTTGTCAGCGGCGCTTGCAGGAGGAAATGGGCTTTGTTTGTGAAGTTGTTCCCGCCTTTTCATTTTTATACCGGACCGATTTCGAAAATGGACTCATTGAGCACGAATACGACCACGTTTTTGTAGGGGAATACAATGAGCAGGTCGTGCCCGATCCGGAAGAGGTGCACGAACACCGCTGGGTGTCGTTTGCAGGCATCGACCAGATGTTGGTGAACGATCCGGAGCAATTCACCTATTGGTTCAAACACGTTTACGACCGCGTAAAAAGCTACCGCACCCAAGCAGGAGGGCATGAAAGTTAGGTTTCCCTCTTTTTTATTGCTTTTACTCCTCGGGCTGAATGCTTGTAAAAACAAGCCCGACACCGAAACGGCAGCCCTAGCTGTGGAGCCGAAACGTTTGTACGGCATCACGATAGATTCGCTACAAGTCGTGGAAGGACAAATCAAAAGCGGCCAAAACCTCAGCGTTTTACTCAATAAAGAAGGGGTAAGTAGCCTGCAGGTATATCAGCTCGTCGATGCCTCGCGGGCCATATTTGATACCCGCAGTATTCGGGTGGGCAATGTGTTTACACTAATCCGCGACAGCAGCAAGGTGCTGTACTGGATTTACGAGCACAACCCCATTACCTACTACATTTGCGACTTCAACGATAGTCTACCCAAGGTCACCCGTTACGACCGTCCCGTAACCATTAAACAGCGCAAAATGGCGGGCATCATCAACAATTCATTGTTCCAAACCGTGCTCGAAAATGGGGGTAGTCAAGAGGTAGCCGTTAGTCTCGCCGGCGTTTTTGATTGGACTGTCGACTTTTTCTCGGTACAGAAAGGTGACCATTTTAAGGTCATTTACGAAGAAAAGCAGGTCGAGGGCAAACCCTACGGTATGGGCCGCATACTCGCTGCAGAGTTTAACCACCGCAACAAAAACAACCTCGCTATTTTGTTTGACAACGGAAAACCGATGCAGTATTACAACGAAAACGGTGAAAGCATGCGGAAACGCTACCTCAAGGCACCCTTGGAGTTCTCCCGCATCAGTTCCCGTTTTTCGATGCGCCGTTTTCATCCTGTACTCAAAAGTTATCGGGCACATTTGGGAACCGATTATGCCGCACCTACCGGCACGCCCATTCGCAGCATAGGCGATGGCACCGTGCTCGAGGCAGGCTACAGGGGCGGAAATGGCAACTTTGTTAAAATCAAACACAACAAAACACATACAACAGGTTATCTGCACATGAGCAGAGTAGCACCAGGCATCCGGAGCGGGTCACGGGTTTCGCAAGGCCAACTCATTGGTTATGTGGGCAGCACCGGACTGGCTACAGGTCCACATTTATGTTTCAGATTCTGGGAAAATGGCACCCAAGTGGATCCCCGGCGTATTCAAACACCCGCAGCAGACCCCTTGCCAGCAGCACAAAAACAAGAATATTTCGTGCTGCGCGACAGTATGCTGGCGCAGTTAGTTAGCATCTCACTACCGGCTAATTAAAAAAACGCTATGCGTTTTTTACAGAACTGCCGATCTACACCGTTAATAAATGATTTTAACTACTTCAATGCTTATTGTTTCAGGCCAAATGTGTAGTTTGATCCCATGGAATGGGTGAATTGCTCAGCTGAAATTGAAGCGAAGTATTGTCCGAAATGCGGACAACCCACTGGTATCCAGCAGATCTCCTTCCGCCAAGTGGTAAATGATATTCAGTCCAAATTTCTGGGGCTCGACAACCTGCTTATGCGCACCGTTGTAGATGCCACTGTCCGGCCCGGGCAGCTCTTTCAAACGGTCTTAGCAGGTAACCGTCGCCGTTATATCGGCGCTGGAGGATATCTGTTTTTGATGCTTTCATTGATGACTTTGTTATTTGATGTGTTCGAGGTAGATAATAGGACCTTTTTAGGGAACTTTGCCGTGGTAAAGAATGAGAATGCACAGAATTTGACAAGACAACAGGCGTTTTCAGACGGCATCATGACGTTTATTTCGGAATATATTCGGCTCATTTCTTTTTTAATGTTGCCGATTTATGCTGTCTATTCTCGCTTTATTTTCCGTAAATCAAGCCTCAATTTTATTGAGCACATCTCGCTTTTCTGTTACACCCATGCGCACCCCCTGTGGCTGACAATTATTGCCGGGATGTTATTTAAGGCAACAAATATCAATGTTTCGGGCGTTCTTATTTACTTTTCTATTGGTTACAGCCTTTGGCTTTTTATAGATTACTTTAAAATGTACCCGCCCTGGAAACGCCTACTCAAAGCAATTCTCGTCCAAGTATACGCTTTATTGACGCTGGGTTTAATTGGTATAATTGCTGCTTTGGTTTTTGTCTTATCCACCCAGTCATAGCTTGTTTTTTTATAGGTTTCAAACAATTTGATGCCGCAAGTGGTCTTACTAGGGTGACAACTTCATTGAAACCGTGATTACTGGCGATACTTCTATTTGTGACGTGCTTCAGGCTTCGCCATTGGCGCTGGAATTACTAAAATTAGCCGGAGTGCAGCAAGTCCACATCGATCGTTGTGACCGACTCGAAGAGGCGGCCAAAGATGCTGGCGTATCCTTGTCGGCCATTTTACTAGCACTCAACCGCGAAATACATCCCACCACTTTTGATGGTGGGGCTTATTTGGGTCTGGATCCACAGCTCATGATGGACTTACTGCGCAGTCAGCACCATGATTTCATCGACAAACGCCTCCCACATCTCGAACTCCTTGCCCGACGCTTGCAAAACGACGTCTTAAATCAGCAGGCCATGCTCGCCGATATTCTTCCCGTCTTGCTGCAACTGAAGGCGAGTTTGTCTCAACATATACTCGAAGAGCAGGGCGAGCTTTTCACTTATGTCGAACAACTTTTGGCTTATCTGCATAAAAACCAAGGTAAAAAAGCACTCATTGATGTAATGGCACAACCGTCGCCAGTACACCACCTCATCCGCAGCGATGAGGACGACTTATTGTTCGATCAATTGCGCCATTTAACAGTAAATTATCAGCCTCCAACGGGTGCCAGCTTGATGTTACGCCATTTTTTCGCTGAACTCGAACGATTCGAGCACGACTTACAAAAACACGAAAATGCCGAGTTCGAAATACTACTTGGTCAGGTGATTACACTTGAAAATTCTGTTTTAGCACGCTTATAACTCGTGAAAAGCCGCTAAGAAAAACCCAAACGCGGTTCGAAAGCACTTCTTTTCCACTTCCATTGGCTTGGAGTATATCCGCCATTTTATACCCCCTGCCCGTAAAAAAAACCTATTTTTGCCTAGCACAAGTTTAGTCATATGGAAGAATTGCTTGCTCGTTTTGAGCACAAGGCCCCCGAAATTGTTTTTGAATGGAAGGATGCCGAAACAGATGCCGAAGGCTGGGTAGTTATCAACTCCCTACGTGGTGGCGCTGCCGGCGGTGGTACCCGGATGCGTAAAGGTCTTGATCGCCGCGAAGTTGAATCGCTGGCCAAAACCATGGAAGTGAAATTCACCGTTAGCGGGCCAGCCATTGGAGGCGCTAAGTCGGGCATCAATTTTGATCCGGCCGATCCCCGTAAAAAAGAGGTTTTACAGCGCTGGTACAAGGCAGTGATGCCCCTTTTGAAAAATTATTACGGCACCGGGGGCGACCTCAACGTGGACGAAATACATGAGGTTATCCCGATTACTGAAGCTTATGGCCTCTGGCATCCGCAAGAAGGTGTTGTAAACGGCCACCTCAATGTGCCCGAAGGTGAAAAAATCAAACGTATTGGCCAGCTCCGCTTGGGCGTCTCTAAAGTGGTGGAAGATGCTAGTTTTAGTCCCGACCTCACCAGGAAATATGTGGTTGCCGACATGATCACGGGTTATGGCGTTGCCGAAGCGGTCCGCCATTATTATGTGAACAAGGGCATTTCCATGGAAGGCAAAAAAGTGCTGATACAAGGTTGGGGCAATGTAGGCGCAGCCGCAGCCTGGTATTTAGCCCAAGAAGGGGCGGTGATCACCGGTATCATCGACCGTGACGGAGGCCTGATGCAACCCAATGGCCTAGATTTCGCGGCTATTACCCGCCTTTTCCTTGAAAAAGACGGCAACAAACTAAAAGCGAAAAATATCATACCGTTTGCTGAAGTAAACGAGCGCATTTGGGACATGCCTTGCGACATCTTTATACCCGCTGCCGCGTCGCGGTTAGTTACCCATGACCAGGTTGAACGCCTCGTCAAGGTTGGCCTCGAAGTAATAAGTTGTGGCGCCAATGTGCCCTTTGCCGATAAGGAGATATTCTTCGGTCCTATCGCCCGCTTGGTGGACAGCCAAGTGGCCCTCCTGCCTGATTTTATCGCCAACTGCGGCATGGCCCGGGTGTTTGGCTACCTCATGCAAAAGGATATTGAAGTTAGCGACGCGGCCATTTTTGGCGATGTAAGCGATACCATAGGCACAGCACTACAAAAAGTATTTCAACTTAATGCAGGCAACACTGGACTTACCCGTACTGCCTTCGAAATATCACTTAAACAACTCGTATAATGCTAGAAAGAGCACAGCACTTTAAGATATTAGGTCAGGAGGTAGAGCAACTCGTGATTGTAGGCATATTGCTTGCCATCGCATTTTTATTCCGAACGTGGGGAGCGAAAATCGTCAACCGGATTTTGTATCGTATTGTGGCCAAAAAAGGCAGTGCTTCGGTCGAAAAAAGCAGGCGTTTTAATGAACTGGTGGGTAAACCCATGCAGTTCTTGGGGGTAATGGTGGCTATTTATGTCTGCTTCACCCTGCTAACCATACCCAAAAGCCTCGAATTATTCGGTGAAAAAATTCGTCTTAGCATGTATCTCGGCGTGATTTTTCAATTGCTCATTACGCTTGCCATTACCAGAATTCTGATCAAAATCACCGAGTTTGTAGGTGAATTATGGGTTGAAAAAGCGGCGTCCACCGAATCGAAACTCGACGACCAACTGGTGCCTTTTCTGAAAGATGCCGTCAAGGTGTCGATTGTAATTTTTGCCCTCCTCATCGTTCTGGGCATGGTATTCAAAGTGAATGTTAGCGCACTCATCGGCGGTTTGGGAATCGGTGGTTTGGCCATCGCTTTAGCTGCACAAGAGAGCCTAGCCAATTTATTGGGTTCCTTCACCATCTTCCTTGACAAACCCTTTACCGTTGGCGATGTTATCGATTTCAACGGCATAGTTGGCACCGTGGAAAAGGTCGGCTTTCGTTCTACCCGCATCCGGACACTCGACAAAAGTTATGTGACCGTACCGAATAAAAGTTTGGTTGGCGCCCCGTTAAACAATATCACCGAAAGTACCCACCGCCGTTCTCGGTTTTTTATTGGCGTTTTATATTCCACGCCCCCAGATGTGCTAAAAAATATCATCTCGGAGATATACGATGTATTGCTAATACATGAACAAACCAATGATGATCCGCTAGTCCGCTTTTTTGAATACGGCGATAGTTCACTCAATATATTGGTAACTTATCTCGTCAACACCAACGACTACAACATCTATTGTGAGGTTCGTGAAGAGATTAATTACAAAATCTACGAGATTGTATTGCGCAACGGCAGCGATTTCGCCTTTCCAACACGCACAGTTCACGTCCAGCAAGAAGCGCTTGCAATGCCTGCGGCTACTCCGGCCAAATAATAAAGAGTACGCCTAGCTGCTTCTGGCGGTGAACAGCCGCGGGTGCATCTTAATTTATGTGCTAAAATCCGTCACAGCACATCATCCGTTGCTTTTGAATGGGTCATAAGATAGGCGGCGTCCTTGCCGCAGTGTTTAACTCAAAAACCATTCAGCGCAAGAGCAGGAAAAGCAAACAGACAGCTGGAGTCTGTGTCGATAAGACATTTTTGTTTTAGCTTAGCGGCACCACAACTACTCCCCATGAAATCACGCTACTCTATCGCCTTGATACTTATACTATTGGGCACTTTGTTTTTGTTGAATAACATCTTCGGACTAAACCTTAGCGTATTTAAAATACTACTCGCCATCGGCTTTCTGAGTTTGGGCATCATTATAATCAGCGGTCGTAAAGTATCGGGCTTTGGTGACGGAACCCTCGACGAGGCTGAGTTGGTTATGTTTGGTACGGCCAAAAGTTATGCGCGCGCTGGCAGTAAGCAAGAAACGTTCACCACCATTTTCGGCGAACGTACCATATTGTTGGAGCGCATCGATACAGCCGAAAAACAGCTGTTCGTAAACACCTACTTTGGGGAATGCACCTTACTCATTCCCAAAAGCATGCCGGTAACCATCAATGGAAAAGCCATTTTTGGCGAAGTAAGCCTGCCCGACGGCAAAGAAGTGAACTTTGGCGACCAGAGCTTCAACAACCTCGCTGATGGCAATAGCAAAGGGGTAATCATACAGGTTATTGCGGTTTTTGGTGAAGTCAAATGCCGTATAATATGAGTCTAAAGATTAGGCCTATAACGCACAACAGCCCGGCTTATGCTTTGACGATTACCCTGCGCGACCGGCTGCTGCGCCGACCGTTGGGTCTTTTCTTCAGCGAAGCGCAATTGGCTGCCGAAGCCGATGAATTTCATATCACCGCTTGGGAAGACGATCGTTTGCTAGGCTGTTTGTGCCTTAAACCTATCGATGCTTTTATGCTGCAAATGAGGCAAATTGCGGTGGTAGAAGAGCGCCAAGGGCAGGGAATAGGGCAACAGCTCATTGCCTTTTCTGAAGATTTTGCCAAGGAACACCTTTACCAAAAAATAATACTTCACGCCCGCGAAACAGCCCTGCCCTTTTACAAAAAACTTGGCTACACAGCTGTTGGCGATCCCTTTATTGAGGTCACCCTTTTACATCAGGCTTTCGAAAAAAAGCTGACCGTTTAGCTTATGACGCGACCTGCCATTTACGCCCTTATCCCAGCACGACTCGGCTCGACGCGCTTCCCTGAAAAAATGCTTGCTGATTTAGGCGGGAAACCTCTTATCGTGCGGACTTGTGAAGCCGTAAAAAGCACTCATTTATTCGATAAAGTACTTGTTGTCACCGATCATGAGCGCATATTAGCTGCGGTTCAAGCCCATGGCTATGATGCAGTGATGAGCCGTAACGACCACCCCAGTGGCAGCGATCGCATCGCCGAAATTGCACAAGGCCTGCCAGAAGGCGCAATCATAATCAACGTGCAAGGCGACGAACCATTCGCCAAAAAGGCACCGCTCGAGGCCCTTATCAATGCTTTTAAGGACGAGCAGGTGAAAGTCGCCAGCTTGATGCGGCCGCTTTTCAACAACACGATTCCAAGCGACCTACAAAACCCCAATCTCGTTAAGGTGGTTATAAATAGCCAAAACGATGCCCTCTATTTTAGTCGGGCGCCTATACCTTACGACCGCGACAGTAATGGGAACACATTGGTTTCGGGACAGCATTTCCAACATATCGGCATTTATGCTTACCGACGAGAAGCCCTTTTGCAATTCACCCGTTTAGCACCCTGTGACCTCGAGCTCACCGAAAAATTAGAACAACTCCGCCTACTCTACCACGGGATTAACATTCGTATGGTGATTACAGAAGAGCCATTTATTGGCGTGGATACCGAGGAGGATTTAGAAAAAGCGCGGTTGAAACTTAAAGCCTAAACGCTTCGCCTCCGACCCTCGTCGGCCCAGCGAAGTGGTCTTTTTACAGAAAACGTAGCTCCCTATTCCAACAACAACTTCCGAATAACCACCCCATTCTCGAACTCCACACGCAATAAATACATGCCGCGGGGGATGTCTGCTACTGAAAGTTCTTTCACCGGACCAACGGAATGTCTTACTAAACACCCTTGCATATCAACCAATTGAACGGCATAAGCCATTTCTGCTTCAACACCTAAATAAATCCGGTCATGCGCAGGATTCGGCCAAAAACGAAATTGATTCGTTTTAACATCTGCGACCGAGCTCATAAAATACGGGAAAGCGGCAGACGTATCGCTGCAAGAGGCGCTGTTAGAAACGAGCACGCGGTAAACGCCACTTTGGGTGGGTTTGTATTGCTGTTGACTGGCTCCAACTAGCACGGTATTGTTCCGCAACCACTGATAGCTACTGAAAACGCCCGTTATTAAAGTATCGGTTTGTTGGCTGATGATGGGTGCAGGCTTAGGAAGGACATTCACGGAAAAAACAGCGCTGCTGTCTTTACAGCTGGCATTGGTATACACTTCCAGCTGATAATTTCCAGATTGGGTAGCCTGATAACTTGCCTGAACAGCATTGACAATTGGTGCGCCGTTTCTGAGCCATTGGTAGCCAAAACCAGCCGAAACTGCGGCGCTAAAATTGACGCTTCCGCCTGTACAAAACGTAAGACTATCGGTTGTATTCACAGTGGTGAATCCTGCACCCCCCAACGCAAAATTATGTCCTCCACTGCGCTGAAAGCTGATTTGCCTATTTGTTGACAGCATCATACTGGCATTGGTAAACACGCTATCTGCTGCTGATGGCCTCCAAAACAAGTAAGAGGCGCAGCTATGTAGCCCATTCGAAGCTGTTAATTCTAAAGAGGCAGTATAAGTGGCGGTATCTGCTCCCACTACAAAAACGCCCCACTGACGCTTCTCATCTAATGAATCTACACTTACTGCTGGCGCCGCTCCCGGTAAAAGCGGGTTCTTAACCCGGTAAAGATGTAAATGTGTAGGATTTGCAGTGAAACCGCCCACGCTCAATTTGTCCTGATTGGGTAAAAGCAATTCCGCTTGAAACGGCGCTGCACTTATTACCACGGTTGTATCACCAAGCGGGGCGCCCGAACGTTTCCAAAATGGACCGCTGATGAGGGCGCCGATATTCTGGAAAAAACTACGGTCAGCAGCCAGCTGACCCTGACCTTCATCGAAAGCCCAATAGCCCAGTAAAGCCGGAAAATAATTGTGATGTGGGGCAATAGACCGGCACATCCATTCCCGTATTTCATTGACCGGTAAGGCATTTTCCCATATCCTAACCTCATCTATCCAGCCCGTAAAAGGGCGACTGCTAGAGGTGTGGTAGGCCGACTGCCCAATGGTCATGTCGTAAGTAGATGAATTAATACTTCCTGTATAGCTCAAACTCGCCTTTTCTACCCCATCTACGTACACCTTGATGGCTGTTCCGTCAAAAGTGCCGGCAACATGGTGCCAGCGGTTCAGTTGCAGGCTGTTGGCAGGAGTTACGGCCTCTCGCCAACCTGCTGAAGTACCAAGATTAAAAGATAAGGTGCCGTTAGCACCACACCTTAACACAAAACCACGCGTGCCTGCCGACCAATCATCTTTGCTCACAATAGAATTGGTCCAGAAGTTCACGCCCCAAGCCGTTGGATAAATCCAGGCCTCAACGGTAATAGCCGAAACCGGATTAAGACTAGCGCTGTTTGTAACAGCCACATAACGTACTGTTTCTGTCATATCGAGTGCATAGCCCGGGCCTTGTGCTTTGCTCGACAAACTTATGAGTAGCAAACAAATGCTCGTGAAAAGAGTATTTTTCAGCATTTCAGCGGTTTTAGTCTACCAATTTAGTAGAAATCGGTCATAGAAACAATTCTATGTCAGGCAGTTAAATTAAATCAGCCGAAATACAGGATTTAGTTAGCCATAGTTTGTATTGCCCCAATAAATCTTTTCTGACTACGCTGAAATCGCTGTTGCTTTTGCTCGTGCTTACTTCCGCTTAAAATGGCAAAACACTTAAATCGGCACAAGCAGCACTTCCAATTACGCGCAAAGTACCTCATATTGAGGGTCAATTTGATTGTATTCCATGCGGGCTGCCTTATATCAAGCATACGGATCACCAGCGGTATTGCGGCTAGGCGAAATTCCACCGCCTATTCCGAAAAAGGGGGAACTTTTGGTTCGTGTATTTGCAGCGACCATTAACCGAACTGATTGTGCTTTGTTAGCTGGTCAACCTTGGATCAATCGTATGGTTACTGGACTAATTAAACCACGCAATCCCATTCCTGGGACCGATTTTGCCGGTGAAGTGGTGGCTACCGGTAGTGAAAAAAGCGCTTTTCGGGTAGGGGATCGGATTTTTGGTTTGAATGATGCTGGCCTACACTCCCATGCCGAATACCTTTGCATATCCGAAAAAGCGGCTGTCGCGTTGTTGCCAGTCAATACCAGCTTTGAAGATGCCGTTGCCTGCCTAGAAGGCGCGCATTACGCCATCAATTTCCTCAATAAGGTATATTTAAAAGCGGGCGACCGGGTGCTGGTAAACGGCGCAAGTGGGGGCATTGGCTCGGCATTGGTACAGTTGCTCTGCTTAACAAACGCGCACATTACAGCAGTATGTTCCGAAGCCCAGTTTCCATTGTTACGGTCGTTGGGTGCCCAAAACCTTATCGATTACCAAACCACCGACTTCACCCGAACAAATGAAACTTACCATTTTATCTTCGATGCGGTTGGGAAAAGCACTTTTGGTCAATGCAAACCAAACCTTTTGCCGGGAGGCGTTTATATTTCTTCGGAGTTAGGGCCGTGGGGTCAGAATCTATTTTATGCGCTGAGCACACCGCTGATGGCGCTTCTGCCGGGGGCTAAAAAACAAGTGAAATTCCCTATTCCCACCGGTATTCGTCAAAATGTGCAGTACATACGCTCCCTAATCGAGGCTGGGCAGTATCAGCCAGTGATTGAAAAAAGTTATCCCTTCAACGACATACAATCAGCGTACGAACACGCCGCCAGCGGCCGAAAAATTGGCAATGTGGTGGTTCGTATCAATGTATCTTAGAGTCCGAGTTCTTTCCGCTGTTTGGCATCAATGGCCGAAGGTGCGTCGATCATGGTGTCCCTACCCGAATTGTTTTTCGGGAAGGCGATGAAGTCGCGTATGCTTTCGCTGCCCCCAAAAAGTGAACACAAGCGGTCGAAACCAAAGGCGATTCCACCATGGGGTGGTGCACCATATTCAAAAGCGCTAAGTAAAAAGCCAAATTTAGCTTCTACCTCTTCTGCACTGAAGCCCAATGCCTCGAACATACGGACCTGTATAGCTCTGTGGTGAATACGCATGGAGCCGCCGCCAATTTCGGTGCCGTTTAATACCATATCGTAGGCATTGGCCTTGACTGCACCTGGGTCGGTGACGAGTTTGTCCAGGTCTTCTGGTCGGGGAGAAGTAAAGGGGTGGTGCATGGCATTAAAGCGTTTTTCATCCTCATCCCATTCCAACAGCGGAAAATCGAGCACCCAGAGGGCTTTATATTCCTCTTTTTTGCGCAGACCGAGGCGGTTACCCATTTCGAGTCGCAGCTCGCTCATGGCTTTGCGGGTGAGGGCCTCGTCGCCAGCCAACACGAGTATCAGGTCGCCTTTTTGCGCACCCGTGGTTTTGGCCCAGCTTTGTAAGGCTTCGAGATCATAAAATTTATCTGCGCTCGACTTGATGCTGCCGTCTTCTTCCATGCGGGCATAAACCAATCCCTTCATGCCCAATTGCGGACGCTTTACCCAGTCGCTGAGTTCATCGAGCTGCTTGCGGGTGTACACCGCGCTGGCAGTAGCAGCTATGGCCAGAACGGTTTCCGCGCCGTCGAAGACCGGAAAATTTTTGCCACTGGTCAAATCTACACCGTTACCCTTTAATGCGGCAATGCGCATTTCAAAACGAATATCGGGTTTATCGTTGCCGTAATAAGTCATGGCATCATCGTAGCTCATGCGTATAATGTTGCCGATATCATGTCCTTTCACCTGCTGAAAAAGGTGGCGTACCAAACCTTCGAAGGTGGTGAGGATATCTTCCCGCTCTATAAAGGCCATCTCACAATCTATTTGTGTGAATTCCGGCTGGCGGTCGGCACGTAAGTCTTCGTCACGGAAACATTTAACAATCTGGAAATAGCGGTCGATGCCACCTACCATCAGCAACTGTTTGAATGTTTGCGGCGACTGCGGCAAGGCATAAAACTCACCCTGATTCATGCGCGAGGGCACTACAAAATCGCGTGCACCTTCGGGGGTGCTTTTAATAAGTACAGGGGTTTCTACCTCCATAAAATACTGAGCATCCAGGTATTTTCGGGTTTCCTGCGCCATTTTGTGCCGTAATTCCAGATTTGCCCGTACCGGATTGCGGCGCAAATCAAGATAGCGGTACTTCATCCGCAAGTCTTCGCCACCATCGGTTTCGTCTTCGATAAGGAAAGGCGGAAGCTTGGCGGCATTCAACAATTCAAGGCCAGTTACAAACACCTCGATATCGCCAGTGGGCATTTTGTCATTTTTAGCGACCCGCTCAATCACTATTCCGGTAGCTGTAATAACGAATTCGCGGCCATAGGTTCTGGCCTGTTCGAGCAGGGCTTTATCGGTCCGGCTTTCGTCGAACATCAGCTGCGTTACGCCGTAGCGGTCGCGCAAATCAACCCAAACCATACCGCCTTTATCGCGTATACGACTAACCCAGCCGCATAGTTTTACTTCCTGATTAAGGTGTGTGATTCTTAATTCGCCGTTCTGGTGGGTGCGTAACATATTCGCTTTTTACAAGGCGCAAAGATAAGCAGCCCGAGGCGGTTACGCTACCGATGCCCGTGCATCCTTGTATCTTTACCTTCAGAAAAACCGGAACAATGACCCTTTCGATACAAAGTGACA
The DNA here is from genome assembly GCA_041688385.1 of Bacteroidia bacterium. GTDB lineage: Bacteria > Bacteroidota > Bacteroidia > UBA7662 > UBA7662 > UBA7662. The sequence continues at coordinate 2,683 of JBDNIH010000003.1, read as the reverse complement.
GCTATTTTATGCAGCAGGCCCTGAACGAGGCCAAAGACGCAGCCGAAAAAGGGGAGATTCCGGTGGGTGCCGTGGTAACAGTTAACGGCCGCATCATCGCACGGGGACACAATCTCACCGAAACCCTAACCGATGTAACCGCGCACGCCGAAATGCAACTCATCACGGCGGCAGCCAACGAGCTGGGCAGCAAATACCTGCCTGAATGTACCCTATACGTTACCTTGGAGCCCTGCCCCATGTGTGCTGGAGCACTTTATTGGAGCCAGATTGGCCGTATTGTGATTGGCACGAAAGATGAAAAACGCGGCTTCACCACCATTGTACACCAAATGCTACACCCCAAAACAGAGGTCAGCTGGGGCGTACTCGAGGCTGAATGCCGTGAAATATTGGTGCTGTTCTTCAAAAAATTACGAAAATCCAAAGGCTTATAAAATTGACGCCTTAGTTTTAATAATTGCTATTTATCTTGGTTGCGTTACCACTACACCAAAACCACATTAAATTCTCCGAAAAACTTGATTCTAGCGAAAAGGTAACCATTGAATTAAACCTATGACTGAGCTGAAAAAATGGCGCATTATGCTGGTCGACGACCACAAAATATTGCTCGACGGCATTAAACAGCTATTATCGGCGGAGCCCGACTTGGAGGTAATTGCCGAAGCAACCGATGCCCGTATGGGCATGAATTTACTTTCCTATTTGCAGGTAGACATTCTAGTTACCGATCTCAGCCTCCCCGATGTAACCCACACCAGTTTCATCGTCGATGTCCGCAAAAAATTCCCAGACCTCAAAATACTTGTACTGAGCATGTACGACGAATCAGAAATACTGCGCGATGTTATCAAAACCGGTATAAACGGCTATGTACTCAAAAGCAATAGCCGCGAAGAATTGGTGAAAGCCATCCGCAACGTTATCCTAGGCGAGCATTATGTGAGCCCCGATGTGTCGTTGAAGTTGATGGAGCAGGAGCAACGTAAAAGTAATTCGGTACTCACCCTGCGGGAAATTGAAATTGTAAGACTCATTTCCAAAGAATACAGCAACAAACAAATCGCCGACGCTTTGTTTATCAGCGAACGCACCGTTGAGTCGCACCGAAAAAATATTTTCCGGAAGTCAGACACACACACAGTAATTGGGCTTATTAAATATGCAATGCAGCACAAATTGCTGTAATACCCCGCACAGGGTACACCAAAATACCTACAATGTGGTATTGCTAAATACTGTATTTGCTCCTAGTTTTGAGCTGAACTAAACCTATTCAGCATGCAAGTACTCACGAAAAAACAGCGCGAGATACTGAGTCTTATTTATGACGAGTACAGCAACCGACAAATCGCCGACGCTCTGAAAATAAGTGTACGAACCGTAGAGACCCACCGCAAGAATATTTACCGCAAGACGGGTACTAACGGCATCGTTAGCTTAATTAAATATGCCCTCCATCATAAAATACTGGAGTAAAATCTAAAATTCGGGGGGTGCAGAAGTCAAAAAATCTTCTGACATTACATTCTCCAACCAAACCAATCCGAAAAACCCGCTTTGCTAACCGCTTGGTGGGTTTTTTATTTGGCGGCCTTGCCAAGCAAATAATAACAACTGGTGGTAAAAAAATCACGCACCCACGGAAGTGCCTGTATAAGACCAAACTGTTTGCGTGTTTTGAGCTTAAATTTATATTCGTAAATGGGGTTGATAAGATAATGTAACTCCGCTACCATACGAAAGCCGCTGTGTTTATAGAGGCGGTTCATTTGGTTGATACCAACGCTGTAATCGTGTATTTCGGCCAACTCATCAACAGCAGCCTTGCCTTCGCCCGCAATTTTGAGGACGCCCACATACATGCGCTTCGGCAAAAGATGTAACCACGGGAATACACGCACTAATTTACTATCTGCAATTTGCTGGTGACCACCAAAAGGCATCCGCCAAGGCGGCCAACCGATATACAAAAGACCAGTATCTTTTAAAAACAACCGCATTTGTAACAGCGCCTTGTCTTTGTTGGGAATGTGCTCGATAACGTCTTTTAAAATAATCAGGTCAAACTGCCCCGTAAACTTACTGGTGATTTCGGGATTAAAAATATCTTCGGCGTACAGTTCCATTCGACCAGCCTTCACCCAATCGCCCATCAGCACCTTACCCTCTTCAATTTTCACCCCATTTAAATCGATGCCTGTACAATGTGCCCCGGCCTCGGCAAAAGGGAGAAGATTGCCGCCTTCGCCGCAACCCAACTCTAATACACGCCAAGAAGTTGCATCGGCCGGGAGATGAGTCGACACAAAGGGCAAGATGCTCCGTCGTGCATTCTCCGACAAAAACTTGAGATAGTAGGCAGAATTACTGTGAAAATCGTAGGCCAAAAGAGATAGTTTGCTTGCGAAAATAAGCGATAAGTGCGGGGATTGACCTATATTAGGGTGAAAAGACCACCAAAATTTCGTCGTATATGAAAAATATCCTCTTAGTTGTTGGGTTAATGGCTGCCTTCAGCGCTTGCAGTCAACAAAATACACCTGCGTTATTAGTCCCTACCGCTTATGCTGAGATGATGCGTAAAGAAAGTGGCATACTGCTTGACGTGCGCACCGCCGAAGAATTTGCAGAAGCCCATTTGGAAGGCGCTACCCAGTTGGATTATTATGAAACCGCT